>JAFPBB010000071.1 GCA_017390585.1 Tidjanibacter sp.
AATTTTGCATTGCAAGAGACACACGCCCCCGCCCTACGGGCACCCCCTCTAACTTAGAGGGGGAGGAATTGGAGGGGAGTTCCCACTCATTAACTTAGAGGGGGAGAAATAAGGGGGAGTAAATTTGAGTAATGCGCCGAAGGCTAAATAATTTTGAATTTTGCATTTTGCATTTTGAATTAGGGGGATACGCACCACCCTAAATTCCCCCTCTAAGTTAGAGGGGGTGCCCGTAGGGCGGGGGCGTGTGTGAATAGGGCTGACACTGATAAAGAGATACGAAGTATCTCGAGAGAAATTTTTGGGCGACTTTTTATAAAAAGTCGCAGAGAAAACCGCGACGGCAGTCGCGCAAAAAAGAAAAAGCTGTCTAAAACGGACAGCTTTTTTTATTTGACAAAAATTTCCTCGCGGAGGAAGCGTTCGATGTCGCGCTGGAGGTTGCGGTAGAGGAAGCAGTCGCGGTAGTTCTCATTGAAGAGCAGTGCGTCCCTCACGTTGAAGAGCGAGTTGGTGTAGTTGCTCTGCTCGTTGAGTAGCGCTTGGCCCTCGCAACCCGAGGTGCGGATGCGGGCGCCACTCAGCAGGCGCAATTTGGCGCACACAGCCTCCAACACCACCGTGACAACGTTGTCCATCAGGGTGTGGCCGTGCATAAAGAGGTAGGTCTGCTCGGGCGTCACTCCCCTCCGTGCCAGCAGCTGCTCGAAGTTGCCGAGACCTGCGGCCACCTCGGGGTGTTCGTTCTCGAGCGCAAGGGTGCGCTTGGCGACCTGGCGGCGCAGCCACTCGAGGGTTCCGGCACCGCAGTCGTCGATGTCGAGGTAGCCCAGTCGCACCGTATTCTTGAAGTGGGCCAGCGAGAAGATGTCGGGGGTGGAGATCTGCGCCGAGTAGGCATACCACACAAAGGCGGGGTAGATGGCCCTCGAGTAGTCGGCAAAGAAGCGTTCGAAGTCGAATATTTTGGCGTCGTTCTTGGTGGCCTTCACGCAGATGTTGTGGAGTGAGGGTGCGTAGCAGAGGAAGTTCTCGGTGGAGTAGACGTAGGTGTGGAAGAGGTAGGGCGAGGCGTTGATGATGCGTGCGTCGGCGGTTTGGTCGGCGAAGAGGTAGTCGAAGTCGCTGTCCATACACATTATGTGGCCGGCGTTGCACTCCGAGGCCCTGCCCAGCAGCGTCTTCTTGCCCTTGGCGAGGGTGGGACTCAGGGGCACCGAGATGTCGAACCGCAGCGAGTTGCTCTCATAGGGGTCGAGGATGCCGCGCCAGAAGGCCACGTCCTCATAGCCCTCCACCTCCACGACGATGCGCCTGCAACCCTCGGGCAGCTCGAGTAGCTGCGGGAGTTGCTGGACGGGTTGGGGGCGAAAGATTCTCCCCGCGGAGGGATATCTGCGATGTTTTGCCATATGCTACCTACAAATATACGCAAATTTATCTATCTTTGTCTCTTCGAAAAGCTAAAAAAACAACTATCTATGGCAGAGAACGATTGGAAAGCGCGTCTGGGGGTGGTCTTTTCCACCAACCCCGATTTCAACTACACCACCGAGGAGTCGGAGCCGTCGGTGGAGACTCTCCCTGTGGGCAAGCAGAACCTGCGTGTGTGGATTGAGCACAACCACCGTGGTGGCAAGACGGTGACCCTTGTCAAGGGATTTGTGGGCGGTGAGGATGATTTGAAGGAGTTGGCCCGCGAGTTGAAGAATAAGTGTGGTGTGGGAGGTTCTGTGAAGGATGGTGAGATCATCATTCAGGGTTCCCACCGCGAGAGGGTTGTGGAGTTGCTTGTGGGCTGGGGCTACGTCAGGACCAAGCCTGCAGGCGGAAAGTGAGGATTGGGAATTCAAAATTCAAAATGCAAAATTCAAAATGCAAAATTTGGGCCTTCGGCGCTCGGCCTTAAATGGGTAGAGCAAAGTCTGCACTAAAAGTTTTTGGTGAAGCTTTTTACAAAAAGCTTCGAAGAGGGCGACTTTTTATAAAAAGTCGCAAAACAACCGCGACGAATGTCGCGCAAGAATAAAGCGACGGCAGTCGCAAAACAAACCGCGACGAAAGTCGCAGAAAACACAGAAACAAATGAGAGAAAGAAAGAAGAAGTTGTGGATGCCGATGGTGGTTGCCGTGTCGGTGGTCTCGGGCCTGATTATGGGCTTTGCCATAAATGTCAATAGGCCCACGCGCGGGGTGCAGAGCACTACGCCTCAGGGTGGTGCACGTGCCGCCAAACTCGAGCTCACACTCTCGCTCCTCGAGGGCTACTATCTCGACCCCATAGATGCCGACACCATCGTGGAAAACCTTATGTATGAGTTGGTTGGGCAGCTCGACCCACACACTATGTACATCCCCAAGGAGGATATGCAGGCGGTGAATGAGCCCTTGGAGGGCGAGTTCGACGGCATCGGTGTGGTGTTCAATATGACCACCGACACTGTGGTGGTGCTCAACACGGTGGCGGGAGGCCCCAGCTATAAGGCGGGCATTCTCCCCGGCGACAGAATCATCACCGTGGATGGCGACACCATTGCAGGGCGCAGTGTGGACCAAGAGAAGGTCATCGAGAGGCTGCGTGGCAAGAGGGGTACGACTGTGAGCGTGGGCATCGAGAGAGGCAATGTCGAGGGCCTCGTGGAGGTCGATATCGTGCGCGATAAGATTCCTCTCCACAGCATCGACGCGGCCTTTATGATACGTCCCAAGGTGGGCTACATCAAGCTCACCAGCTTTGCGCGCACCACACACGGCGAGTTTCTGGAGGCTATTGAGCGACTCCGCAGCGAGGGTATGGAGAGCCTCATCTTCGACCTCCGCAGCAACTCGGGAGGCTACCTCGACCAAGCCATCCGTATGACCAATGAGTTTCTGCCTGCGGGTAGGCTGATGGTCTACACGGAGGATAAGTTGGGCCGCCAGCAGAGGGAGTTCAGCAACGGCAATGGCACGCTCACCGAGCTCCCCCTTGTGGTGCTCATCGACGACTACAGCGCCTCCTCGAGTGAGATTGTTGCGGGCGCACTGCAGGACAACGACAGGGGCACCATCATCGGTCGCCGTTCGTTTGGCAAGGGCTTGGTGCAGAACCAGATACCTCTGGCCGACGGCTCGGCGCTGAGGCTTACCGTGGCTCGCTACTACACCCCCACGGGTCGTTGCATCCAGAAGCCCTACACCAAGGGTGGCGACGACTATGTGCTCGACATCATCAACCGCTATGAGCACGGCGAGATGTTCTCGGCCGACAGCATACGTTTTGCCGATTCGCTCAAGTTCACCACCCCCGCAGGCCGCACAGTCTATGGCGGTGGCGGCATTATGCCCGACATCTTTGTCCCCATCGACACCACCGAGATGAGTCCCTACTACTACGCCACCACGGGCCTGAATATCCTCTACCGCTACACGCTCGACTATGCCGACCGTCACCGCCGCGAGATCAACTCCATCCGCACGGTGGAGGAGCTCAATCGTTTCCTCGATGGCGACGAGAGACTGCTGGAGGACTTTGTGGCCTACGCCGAGCGCAAGGGTGTGAAGCCCGTGAGGGAGGAGATTGAGCTCTCGCGCAGGTTGCTCACCTCGATGTTGCGTGCCTACATTGCCCGCAATACGGAGTTGCAGGACGTGGGCTACTTCTCGCAGATTGCACCCATCGACGAGACGCTCCAATGTGCCTTCCGCACCCTCGGAGCGGAGCAGTAGAAGAGGGTTGCCAAGAGAGTGGGGAGGCTCTGCCAATTTGTCAGTCGTGGGTGTCTGGCACGGAGGTTGCGTCTCTCTGGGGAGTGTGGCCACAGCGGTGGCCCACGAGCAACTCACAGCAAAACGGACAAAAATTAATCAGTTATAACCCCTAAATCAGAAAAGAAGAACTATGAACGTAAAACCCCTTTCGGACAGAGTACTCATCCTCCCCAATCCCGCGGAGGAGAAGACCGCAGGCGGACTCTTCATTCCCGACACCGCAAAAGAGAAACCCCTGGCAGGTAAGGTTGTGGCCGTAGGTCCCGGCACCTCGGAGGTGAAGATGGAGGTTGCGGTGGGCGACACCGTGCTCTATGGCAAGTATGCCGGCACCGAACTCCACATCGAAGGCACCGACTACCTCATTATGAAGCAGTCGGATATTATGGCAATCATCGGATAGTTGAACAGAGAAAATTGTTGGCAGAAGGCCGGCAAAATAATGAAACAAAAGATATGGCAAAAGAGATCAAATATAACGTAGAGGCACGCGAACTCCTCAAGGAGGGCGTGGATGCACTCGCAAATGCTGTGAAAGTGACCCTCGGCCCCAAAGGCCGCAACGTCATCATCGACAAGAAATTTGGCGCACCCCACATCACCAAGGATGGTGTGACCGTGGCTAAGGAGGTGGAGCTCGAGGATAACTTCGCCAACATCGGCGCACAACTCGTCAGGGATGTGGCAAGCAAAACCAACGACGACGCCGGCGACGGCACCACCACCGCCACCGTGCTCGCACAGGCCATCATCGGCGTGGGCATCAAAAACGTCACCGCAGGTGCCAACCCTATGGACCTCAAGCGAGGCATCGACAAGGCCGTTGCCGCAGTGGTGGAGAGCCTCAAGGAGCAGAGCAGCCCCGTGGGTGAGAATCTGGAAAAGGTGGAGCAGGTGGCAGCCATCTCAGCCAACAACGACCACTCCATCGGCGCACTCATTGCCGAGGCTGTGGGCAAGGTGAAGAAGGAGGGCGTAATCACTGTTGAGGAGGCCAAAGGTACGGATACCTATGTCGACGTTGTCGAGGGTATGCAGTTCGACCGTGGCTACATCTCGCCCTACTTCGTGACCAACACCGAGAAGATGGAGGCCGACCTCGAGAGGCCCTACATCCTCCTTACCGACAAGAAAATCTCCACAATGAAGGAGCTTATGGGCATCCTGGAGCCTATCGCACAGAATGGTCGCAGCCTCCTCATCGTGGCAGAGGATGTGGAGGGCGAGGCCCTGAGCGCACTCGTACTCAACAGGTTGCGCGGTTCGATTAAGGTTGCAGCCGTCAAGGCTCCCGGCTTTGGTGACCGCCGCAAAGATCTGCTCGAGGATATCGCCACCCTCACCGGTGCCACCGTCATCAGCGAGGACAAGGGCCTCCGTATGGATGGTGCAACCATCGAGTCGCTCGGTATGGCCGACAGGGTGACCATCAGCAAAGACACCACCACCATCGTCGATGGCAAAGGCTCCGAGGAGGCTGTGGCAGCCCGCGTGGCACAGATCCGCCACCAGATGGAGACCGCCACCAGCGACTACGACCGCGAGAAACTCCAGGAGCGACTCGCCAAATTGGCCGGAGGTGTGGCTGTGCTCTATGTGGGTGCCGCCACCGAGGTGGAGATGAAGGAGAAGAAGGACCGCGTGGACGACGCACTTGCCGCCACCCGCGCAGCCATCGAGGAGGGTATCATCCCCGGCGGTGGCGTGGCCTACATCCGCGCTTCGGCAGCCCTCGAGGGACTCAAGGGTGACAACGACGACGAGACCACAGGCATTGCCATTGTGCGTAGGGCCATTGAGGAGCCTCTGCGCCAGATTGTTGCCAATGCTGGTGGCGAGGGCTCGGTCGTGGTCAACAAGGTGAAGGAGAGCGAGGGTGCCTTTGGCTACAACGCTCGTGCCGACCGCTACGAGGATATGTTTGTGGCGGGTATTATCGACCCCACCAAGGTGGCTCGCGTGGCTCTGGAGAATGCTGCGAGCATTGCTTCGATGTTCCTGACCACCGAGTGTGTCTTGGCCGAGAAGAAGGAGGAGCACCCTGCGGCTCCTGCGCCTATGCCTGCTGGCTATTAGAGGGCGTTGCCTCCCAAAATAGTAGAAGCCCACAACCATCTCGGTTGTGGGCTTCTACTATTTTGGGAATTCAAAATGCAAAATTCAAAATGCAAAATTGACACACGCCCCCGGCCTGCGGCCACCCCCTCTAACTTAGAGGGGGAGTAATAGGAGGAGTATATTGGGGTAGCTCGCCGAAGGCTAAATAATTTTGAATTTTGAATTAAGGAAAACGCACCACTCACAAAATTCCCCCTCTAAGTTAGAGGGGGTGTCACGAAGTGACGGGGGCGTGTGTAAAGAGTAGACACGGCGAAGAGATACGAAGTATCTCGCCATAAATTTTTGGGCGACTTTTTATAAAAAGTCGCAAAACAACCGCGACGAATGTCGCGCAAGAAGAAAGCGACGTCAGTCGCAAAAACGAGCGAAGCTTTTTGTAAAAAGCTTCACCAAAAACTTTTAGTGCATACCTTGCGCGGCAATTATTGGGGTGGTGAGCTGAAGACCTAACCCTTAGAAGTTGAGATTCAGGCCGAAGGAGGGCGTGGGGTGGGAGGGGTCGCGGGGGTCGATGTAGAGGCCGGCGCGGATGGTGAGGTCGCCCTGGTCGGGGAGGCGGAGCCACGAGGTGTCCATCTGGAGGTCGAGGCCAAAGGTGGTGGTGCCGTCCCAGCGTCGCGATTTGTCCTCCATCCACAGGCGGCCATAGAGTCCGTCGGCGAAGAGTCCTACGGAGATGCGCTTGAGCAGGAAGATGCCGCGCAGACCCCAATCGGGATAGAGAATTGGGGTGTTGTACTGCACCGAGTAGCCGATCTGGTCGTCGGGGTAGATGGTGGTGCGGAGTCCGCGAGGCAGGAGCCAACCGAAGTCCACCGAGTAGCCGAGGGGGCCGCTGCCGCAGATATCCTGGTAGCTCGCGCGGAGGGTGAAGCCGTCGTTGCGACCAAATGCGGGGGTGTAGGCTCGGGCAAAGAGGCCCACGGTGGTGGGGGTGGGTATGGGGGTGATGGTCTTGCCCACGCCGCCTATGATGGCAAGGCCCCAGCTGGGCTGGAGGTTGCGGTAGGCGGTGCGTGTGTAGCTGTTCCATTGGAGGGTGGCGCCCACGGCTGTAAGTCCGTTGGTGTACTCCTCCGCCATAGGGTTGTAGACGGCATTGTTGGTGTGGGAGATCTCCACCGAGGGGGTGAGCACCGACGTTATGTGGCTGTGGGATAGCACTATGGGAGTGTAGATGCGACCATAGAGCGAGTAGTTTGAGCGGGTGGTGGGGGGTGTGGGGGCGTCGGCGGTGTGGTCGTAGGAGGCGTAGTAGTCACCATCTTCCATCATCAGTCCTGCGGCGGCATAGCCCGGGGCACTGCGGCTGTCGACGAGTGCGTTGAGCTCTACTTTGGGGACCCAACCGAGATACTTGAAGTTGACATTGGCTCCGAGCGAACCACCCGGGAGGATGTAGACGCCGAGGGTGGTGAGTGCGTCGGAGAGGAGGCTCTGTGAGGTGACGGTGGCACCTATGCGTATGGCGGAGAGGTTGCCTGCCATAAGTTGGTCGGGGCGGTAGTAGGCGGGTGCCCACGAATGTATCTCGAGCAGATTCTGCAACTTGCCGAAGGGGCGCGAGGGAATATGGCTGTGGGAGTCGGCGGACTGCTCGGGGCCGTAGCGGAGCGAGTCGACGCACACTATGTTCTCCCACTTGTAGATGGGTGGATTGACCACATTGCGAGGCAGCTCGCTGGGAGCAATCTCCTCGAGGCCTCGGATGGGTGATACGGCGAGGTGGTAGCCTCGCTGGTCGTAGTCGGCAAGGGCGAGTGTGGTGCCATCGGGCGAGGGTGCTCCATCGAAGGCTCCGTAGCGGGAGGTGGTGAGTCGCTCCTCGCGGAGGGTGTGTAGGTTGAGACGGTGGACCTCGTCGTAGCCCGAGGCTATGGAGCCGAAATAGAGGTGGTTGTCGTCGGCAACAAGGTGTGAGAGGGTGACGTAGGAGGCGGGGCGGATGGTCTCGAAGCTACCCTCCGAGGGGTCCAACGAGAGGATCGACATACCCCCGTCACCGGTGGTCAGCAGATACAACCTCCCCCCACTTGCCGCCAATCCGTGGCACTCCAACCCCTCGGGCAGAGCCACGCTCACACCACCACACTCCACCGAATAGTGGCCCTCGAGGTGGTAGCGCACATAGGCAAGTTCCCCTTTATAGGAGGTGGGATAGAGGGCATAGACATCTCTTGGGAGGGCTCGCTTGGGGGCTCCTCTGCCGTCGAGTCGTGCACACATCATCACCGAGCCAAACTCCTGCGCGAAGGAGGAGAGCTGCTGCATCTCGCTCCAATAGATTTCCTCGCCGACGATTGCGGGGCGCGTGTTGAGAGGGCCTATGTTGTGGAGTCTCCTGCGGGCCCCCGTGGCAGGGTCCACCTCCACGAGGCTCTCGCTCTCATCGAAGCTACTCTCGACCACCACTACCGTGCCGCGCTGGGTCCACATCGGGTAGCGCTCCTTCACATAGGGAGTGGAGGCGAGCCTCTGGTTTCCCTTCACCCTCGTGGTGCTCTGCTTGCGCTCGGGCAGCGACTCCCAGAGGGTGTTGAGCCGCTCGAAGGTGGTCCTGAAGAGCCCCTCGGTGGAGGTGTTCATATATTTACGCATACCCCACTCAAAGGGGGTGATTGTAAGCGGCCACCTCGAGGCATCCTCCATAACCTCACCCCACGCATAGCGGCCTGCAAGGGCGTTGGCGGTGGTGACCATCTGGTAGCCGAGTTCGTAGTGGGAGGGTGTGTATCTGTTGTAGGAGCCGGAGAACCACACGTCGGGGTTGCCCTCGAGAATCTCGCGGCCCACCGACCTGTAGTGAATCGTGAACCTCGGTTGCAGGGCGCGACCGAAGCGGCTCGCCTGACTCTCGGCGTCGACAGCGTCACCCTCCAACCACCAGAAGGGCATCACGCCCGTAGCGGCCAGCAGGGCCTGCTCTCCGAGTGCGTAGTAGAACCACTTGGCCATTCCGTCGAAGAGGGCGGCATATTGTGCCGAGTGGCGGTATTCGTGGACGGCGAGTTGTCGCAACCACGTTGTGGCGTAGCTATCTGTGGTGGGCATAGTGGATATCTCTATGCGCCCCGGTGCCATAATCGAGATGCCGTTTGAGAGGCTTGTGTTGCTGTGCAACACCACGGGCATCTCCAGCGGCCTCACCGCCCCTTGAGGGCCCAATCCGTAGCCTATGGTGTTGGTCAGCGAGTCCATATAGAAGAGCAGACGGCGTGCGGGCTCCTCGGCAAAGTCGGGTGCCACCACCTCCACGCCACCACCATCGAGGCTTCGCCACCTCACCGATGCGGGCGCCACACCATTGGTGTGGAACTGCGCCCTCACCTCGCGTGGCAACACCAACGCCAATAGTGCAAGAAGCACTATGTATAGCCTCTGTTTCATCATCTTTTTTTTCTTACTTTGCTACCGCCGTCTGTTTTTTCTTGCGACTTTTTATAAAAAGTCGCCCAAAAATTTTTCTCGAGATACTTCGTATCTCTTCATCCGTGTCTACCCTATTTACACACGCCCCCGTCACTTCGTGACACCCCCTCTAACTTAGAGGGGGTGCCTGAAAGGCGGGGGCGTGTGTCAATTTTGAATTTTGAATTTTGCATTTTGCATTTTGAATTCCCCCCGTGCGGTTATTTGTTGCTGAATCTGTAGGTCAGGCCCAAAGTGGCAGAGTATTGATACTGCGCCTTCGTGCTGGCCGACTGAAGGTAGTAGACCACGCCATAGAGGTTGATAGTCAGGTACTTCGACAAACTGAAGTCGAGCCAATTGTCCCAACGGCAGGTGGGAGCCGAGGTGAGGTTGGAAAAGGCGTAGAAGGTCGAACGGTAGCGGATCCTCTCCTTCCAAAACTTCTTGTCGAACGAGAGGTTCATACTCGGACCAATACTGCTGTAGACCTTGTCACCCGCAGGCACACCGTTGAGTCCCTGCTCATAGAGCCTCTCGTCGACCATCGTGATCATATTGCCCGCAATGGGGGAGAGGGTCACCTTGTAGGGGGCTCCGCTGGGGGTGTAGGTGAAACCCACGGAGATGTCGAAGAAGCCCGGCGAGAGGATGGCCGAGATGAGGGTTTGGTCGGTGCGCGATTTGAATCCGTCGGTGAGCTGTGTGCGGAAGTTGATGGTTGCCGAGTAGGACCAGCTGTTGCGGATATCCCACGACATCACCTCCGAGAGCTTCAGCTCGTCGACATTCTTGAAGGGGGTGTCGTCGATGTAGTTGATGCCGTAGCGGGCATTGACCGTGAGGTCGTGGGTGAACTTGCTGCGTTTGTAGCGGTGGTGGATGAAGAGGGTGGCCAGGGCCGAGAATGTGTTGTCACCACCCGCGGTCCAATTCTCAAATTGGAGCGTGGAGGTCTGGAACGAGCCTTGGATCTCAAAGAGGTTGCGCTCGCGGCGGATGCGGTTGCGCTCGGCGACCCACGCGGCGTGGTCGTAGTAGTCGTCGGAGAGGTCGTTGGAGACGGTGTTGCGGGTGAGTCCTCGCAGCTCGGGCTCGGCGGTCTCTTGTCGTTGGGGCTGTGCGCGGCGGATGGTGTATTGGCCATAGACACTCTCGCACACCAGGAGTGCCAAGGTGAGCAGCAGGAGGGGGAGTATGTGGAGCTTACCGCGCGTCATAGTTTCTATCTATAGTGCCATAAAAACATATTACCACGCAAATATAGCTATTCTCGCGGGAAATTCCTACCTTTGTGTGGAACAAAAGGGAATTTTTAACGAACTATATACACACCACTATGAAATACTTCGGAGCACACGTTTCGGCATCGGGAGGGGTTGTCAACGCTCCCCGCAATGCCAAAGCCATAGGGGCAGGGGCCTTTGCACTCTTCACCAAGAATCAGCGACAGTGGCTCGCACCCCAACTCACACAGGCCGACATCGAGGCCTTCCGCAGGGAGTGTGAACTCCTCGGCTACCAGCCCCACCAGATTCTCCCCCACGACTCCTACCTCATCAACCTCGGACACCCCGACGCAGAGGGGCTTGCCAAGTCGCGCGAGAGCTTTGTGGAGGAGATGAGACGATGTGAGCTGCTCGGGCTCGACAGGCTCAACTTCCACCCCGGGTCCCACCTCGGCCGCATCGACATCGAGGAGAGCCTCAATCGTGTGGCCGAGAGCATCAACATCGCTCTCGAGCGCACCCGTGGAGTCACCGCCGTCATCGAGAACACCGCAGGTCAGGGCACCAACCTCGGACACACCTTCGAGCAGATTGCCCACATCATCGAGCGAGTGGAGGACAAGAGCAGGGTGGGCTTCTGCATCGACACCTGCCACGCCTTTGCTGCGGGCTACGACCTCTCCTCGCGTGAGGCTTGTGAGCGCACCTTCGAGACCATCGACAAGATTGTCTCTCTCGACTACCTGCGAGGTATGCACCTCAACGAGGCTATGCGCCCGCTGGGGAGCCGCATCGACCGCCACGAAAGGCTCGGACAGGGACAGATTGGCTGGGAGTGCTTTGAGTTCATCGCCCGCGACAGCCGCTTCGACAATATGCCGCTGGTGCTCGAGACCATCGATGAGACCCTCTGGCCCCAGGAGATTGCCAAGCTCTATGAGTTGGCAGGTCAGCAGCCTCCCACTTGGTAGAGCACGCTACCGATGGGCCGCTTCCCGCTCTGTGGAATGACCGTTTGGAAGAGCAGAAAACAACAATCGCACCCCACTCTCGGGGTGCGATTGTTGTTTGGTGATGGGGGTGAGCCCCACACTTGTGGGATGGTGTTGATTAGATGTGGAAACCGAGCTCGGCATCCTCGGTGCAGGTGATCTTCTCCACGAGCTGACCACACTGAACGGTGTAGCTACCCTGCTCCAAGTACCACTTGGCGTCGTTCTTTGCAAATGCAAGCTCCTCGGCTGCCACCTCAAAGGTGACGGTCTTGGTCTCGCCGGGTTTGAGCTCAATCTTATCGAAATCGCGCAGGCGGCGGCCATCGGGAACGATGGAGGCAACGTCGTCGTTGATGAAGAGCAACACGCTCTCCTTGCCGGTGCGCTTGCCGGTGTTGGTCACATCGACGCTGATCTTCACGCTCTGTCCAGCCTTGAACTCCTTGCCCTTGAGGATGGTGAGGTTGGAGTACTCGAAGGTGGTGTAGGAGAGGCCGTAGCCGAATGCCCACTGGAGGTCTACAACGGCGTTGTAGTCATAGGCGCCCTGCATAGTGCCCACCCTCTCGGATACCTTGTGGTCGTAGGTGTTCATAGCGTTGGAGTACTTGGGATAGGAGTAGGGCAACTTACCCGAGGGGTTGACGTCACCATAGAGAATCGAGGCGAGCGCACGGCCACCCTCGGTGCCGGGGAGGTAGGTGTGGAGAATGGCGTCCATATCGTCCACGAAGCTGCGGATGATGCGACCACGACCCTCGTTGAGCACGAGGATGATGGGTTTGCCGGTGGCTGCCAGGGCCTTGGCCAGAGCCTGCTGATTCTCCGAGATGGCCATCTCTTTGAGGTTGCCGGGGGTCTCACAGTAGGAGTTCTCGCCGAGGCAGAGGACGATGTAGTCCACGCCGCGGGCTGCCCTCACGGCTGCTGCGATGTCGATGTTGGTCTCCTCGTCGTAGCGACCTTTCTCCTTATACTCCACGCCTGCGGCATACTTCACGTTGCGGCCACCCACGGCCTTGATGGCGTCGAGGATGGTCACTCCCTCGGGACACATCTCGTCCACGAGGTCGCCCTGCCACGAGAAGCTCCAACCGCCACACAGGGGGCGCATCTTGTCGGCATTGGGGCCGGCAACGAGCACCTTGGCATCGCGGCGCAAGGGGAGGATGTTGTTGTCGTTCTTGAGCAGAGTGATCGACTCGCAAGCCGACTCATAGCAAGCCTCCTTGGTCCTGTCGCTCTGGAACTCGGGATAATCTTTAACATAGGTATTGGGGGTCTCGTGGAGGCCCAGACGAACCTTCATACGGACAATCCTGCGTGCGGCGTCGTCGATGCGCTCGCGGCTCACGAGGCCCTCCTCCACTGCCTCGAGCAGCAGGGTGCAGAAGTTGAGGTCGTAGGGGATCATTGCCATATCCATACCTGCGTTCACAGCGTCGGCGATAGCCTCCTTGAAGTTGCTGCTCACCTTCTCCCTCTGGTAGAGGTTGGGAACGTCGGCCCAGTCGGAGACAATCACACCGTCCCAGCCGAGGCCCTCTTTGAGCCACACGGTCAGGAGCTCATAGTCGGCGTGGGTGGGGATGCCGTTGACCGACGCGGAGTTGGCCATAATGGAGAGTGCGCCTGCCTCCACGGCTGCCTTGAATGGGGCGAAGTGCTTCTCCTTCAGCTCGGCGATGGAGACGTAGGCGGGGGTGCGGTCCTGACCCGAGTTGGTCATACCGTAGGCGATGTAGTGTTTGGGGCAGGCTGCGATGTGGTTGCCATCGATGTTGTTGGGGTCGGCGCCCTGATAGCCGAGCACCATCTCGCGTGCCAACTCTGCCGAGAGGTAGGCGTCCTCACTGAACGACTCCCAGCAGCGTGGCCAAGCGTGGCGACGACCGAGGTCGAGGGTGGGGGAGTAGGTCCAGGGGATGTTGCTGGCCCTCACCTCATAGGCGGTGAGCTCGGCCATACGGCGGGTGAGTGCGCGGTTGAAGGATGCGGCCGCGTTGATCTCCTGTGGGAAGAGCGATGCGCCGGCGGTGTAGGTGGTGCCGTGGATGGCGTCGATGCCGTAGAGGGTGGCGATGCCGGTGTGCTCAATGGAGGAGGCGTTGATCTTCTCGATGATGCCGTTCCACTTCTCGGCGGGCAGTGCGCGTCCGGGTGCGTTGAGCACGGAGCCCACATAGTGGGTGCTCATAATCTTCTCGAGATTCTCCTCGTTGAGGGTCCAGTCGAACTTGCCGTTCTCATAGGAGGGTCGTCCGAGCAGGTCGATGGCGATCTCGGCCATCTGACCCACTTTCTGCTCGAGGGTCATCTCGGAGAGAATCTTGTCGACGGTTTTCTCCACATCACGATCGGGGGTGATGGCGGTTCTGTCGGCCTTGCAGCCCACAACGGAGGCTGCCAGCGCGAGTGCCACAAGTAGTCTGAATGGTTTCATAGGGTAATTGTGTGTTAGTTTTGTGAATATGAAATTGTGTTTCTTGTGTGCTTAAATTCTGTAGGTTAGGGGAGGGGTGCGTTGCCCGTGGCGGGTGGTGCGTGCTCCTTCCGAAGTGGTCGTCGGAGGCCTTTGGGCGTGGCCGACGAGGAGGCCTCTTGTGGGCGGTGGCATAGGTACACAATCCCCCAAACTACAATTATGCTCACGAAGATACGAATTATAAATGGAAAATGAAAATTTCCGCCCCCTCGGAATGAATTATTCTCCTCGGCCGAGAGCAGGGTGGGGGTGGCGGACCTTGGCGAGAGAAAAAATTTTTGCTACCTTTGTAGTAAATCCCCACCCTCGTGCGTCTAACCTGTGAGAACGAAAACAAACTCCCCTATGAACGACAAAGAACAACTGTTTACCGACATAGTCAAGCAACACAAATCGACCATCTACTCCGTCTGCTTTATGTTTGCCAACAACGCCCACGAGGCCGACGACCTCTTCTCCGAGGTGCTGATGAGGCTGTGGCAGGGTTTCGACTCCTTTGAGCAGCGCAGCAGCGTGGCCACTTGGGTGTGGCGTGTGAGTCTGAACACCTGCATCAGCTGCAATCGCAAGTCCAAACGCTATGCCGACCTCAAGGTGGAGATGGGGCGCAACCTCTTCACCGACACCGACTCCGAGAGCCGACAGATGCGACAACTCCACGACCGCATCCACCGACTCCAACCCTTCGACCGAGCCATCGTGTTGCTCTGGCTCGAGAATATGAGCTACGAGGAGATTGCCGCCATCGTGGGCATCTCGGTCAAGAACCTCTCGGTGCGCCTCTACCGCATCAAGGAGGAGATGAAAAAAATGTCCAACTAACCCCACCAAACCTAAATCGCACAACACTATGAATACAAATATGAATATGAATAGCAACGAAAGCAGCCAACTCAAGGAGCTGCGCGAGCAAGTGGAACAACTGCGCCGTATGCTCGGAAAAGAGGAGATTGTCAACCAGAAGATGATGCGCCGAGTGATGCGCTCCAAGGCCGATGTGCTCAGGCGTAGGAGTGTGGTGTTGATTGTCGTCGCCATCCTCCTGATTCCCTACTCCCTCTGGGCCTTATCCTTCTTGGGCCTTCCACCCGTGATGGGCTATGTCACTGCCGCCTTTGCGCTGGTGGCTGCCATCTACGACGCACTGCTACTGAGTCAGTTGCCCGCCTCGCTCTTCACGCGCGGCACCCTGCTGGAAATCTCCGCCGCCGCGGTGCGCTACAAGAAGATGCACATCTATTGGCTCTTTGTGGCCATCCCCTTCCTGCTCTTTTTTGTCTGGATGTTCTTCCGCTTCGCCGAGGGCAACGCACCTATGCGGATAGGTATGTATGTGGGTCTGGGCGTGGGTGCAATAGTGGGGTGCCGCACCTTGGCCAACACGCTCCGCACAACCCAGGAGATCATCGACCAAATCGACGACCTCAGGGGGTCGGCAGGAGAGTAGAACATCGCAGCGCAGGGGGAGTGTGTGGTGTTTGTCGAAAAAATCTCTATTTTTGTCCCCAAACAAACCCATAACACAATGAAACGACTCTCAACACTCCTACTCACCCTTCTCTGGACCCTCCTCTTGGTCGGTTGCGGAGGAGGAATCACACCCCAGCCCAACCCCGGCACCAAGCCCCCCATAATCGAGGGCGGCGACGCCAGCAACGACGAGGATGGTCGATATGTCGTGGTGCTCTCTATGGACGCATTCCGCTACGACCTGGCCGACCACTACGACACCCCAACTCTCGACTCCATAGCGCGTGTGGGCGTCTACTCCGAGATTATGCCCTGCTTCCCCAGCAACACCTTCCCCAACCACTACTCGATGGCCACAGGTCTCCACCCCGACCACCACGGCATCGTCAACAACACCTTCTTCGACGAGACCACCTACAAGACCTACTCCATCTCCGACGACGCCGCAAGAGCCAACCCCGATTTCTACAAGGGCGAACCCATCTGGAACACCGTGGAGCGTCAGGGACTCACCGCCCACGTCTATGGTTGGGTGGGCATCGACGCCCCCATCAACGGACGCAAGCCCACCGTGGCTATGCCCTACGACTACCGCCTCTCCTACAAGCAACTCGCCGACAAGGTCCTCGGCGCAATGTGCAACGAGGATGTGGAGGAGATCCCCAATCTGGTGATGTGGTACTTCGACCAGCCCGACGCCGTCGAGCACGACTACAGCCCCATCTCCTCGCAGACACGCAAGGTGGTGGAGGAGATCGACCAGGCGCTGGCCTACTTTATGCGCGAGGTGCGAAAGTCCCCCGTCTACGACGACATCAACTTCATCTTCACCTCCGACCACGGTATGGTGGAGCTCGACCCCGACAAGTATTTCAATGTCTACTCGCTTGTGCCCGACAAAATACAGTACTACTACAACTCCAACCCCCTGACACTCAAGCCTCGCAACCTCTCCGAAACCCGCGATATCTACAACACCCTCAAGGCCCACGAGAGCGAAGGACACTACCGCGTGTGGCTGCGCGAGGATATGCCCGAGGAACTCCACTACGGCACCTTCACCACCCGCATCTACCCCATTGTGCTCCTCGCCGAGACGGGTTGGAAGGTGGTCTACAACAAGAATCCCGAGGGTGGACGCCCCACACCCCACTACTCCAACCACGGCTACAACCCCTACGATAGGGAGATGCATATGGTCTTCTACGGCTGTGGCCCTGCCTTCAAGAGCGGCTACACCCACGACAAGGTGTTCCAGAATCTCAACGACCACCTGATTATCTCCCACATCCTCGGCATCGACCCCGCCAGCCCCAACGACTGCACTTGGACCGACGTCGAGGGACTCTTCCGCGAGTAGCTCCGTGTCGCAATCCTAATAACAACCAGCCCCCTCCAACCTCCTCGGCGGGGGCTGTTGCTGTCCACCCAATGGGTGGGAATTCAAAATTCAAAATTCAAAATGCAAAATTGATTAGCCTTCGGCGCACTACCCCAATTTACTCCCCCTATGATTCCCCCTCTAAGTTAGAGGGGGTGTCCGAAGGACGGGGGCGTGTGTCCTCCTCCCCTACGAAAGGGGAGGCTGGGAGGGGTGGTCGACAACTACGCGGTGCGGGGAGAGAGGGGGCTGAAAAACACCCATATAAGTGCGCAGAAACGGGGTTGGTGCATTTTGGGGGCATCTTTTGGGGTACAAAAAAACCTACAAGATTGAAAATCAATTTCTTGTAGGTTTCGTTGAGCGGAAAGAGAGGGATTCGAACCCCCGGAACATCGCTGTTCAACGGTTTTCAAGACCGCCGCATTCGACCACTCTGCCATCTTTCCGTATGTCTGCCGATGTGCTCCGCGGGTGGCAATAGTTTGCCTCGGGAATTTCATCGACTTGGCCGGCCCAATACTATTGGGGCTGCGCTTGTTGCGCTGCAAAGGTAACGCATTTTTTCACTTTTACAAAAAAATAGTAAATTTGTGGTCGTGAAGTTGTAGTAGGGTATACAACACCCCGTAAACTCTCATTAAAACAGCAAAAAGGTATGATTAAGAGTAGATTTTGTGAATTACTCGGCATAGAGTATCCCATCATTCAGGGCGGTATGGCTTGGGTG
>JAFPBB010000072.1 GCA_017390585.1 Tidjanibacter sp.
CTAATACTACAAGCCCTCAAAGCCTTCATCGGGGGTGTGATACTCATAGGTCTACTCATATTCCTACCCGCCGGAACATTGCACTTCCCCGGAGGATGGCGACTTATGGGAGCACTCTTCGGACCCATCCTCATCCTCGGAGTAGTACTCCTTCTCCGCAATCCAGAGCTGCTGCAAAAGAGATTGTCGGCCAAGGAGAAGGAGGGCGAGCAGAGAGTTGTGGTTGCGCTCTCGGGGGTGATGTTTCTGGTCGCATTTATCGTCGCAGGACTGGATTATCGCTATGGTTGGAGCGCGCTGCCCGAATGGTTGTCGTGGCTGGGAGTGGGTCTGTTCCTGCTCTCCTATCTGCTCTACGCCGAGGTGATGAGGGAGAACGCCTATCTCTCGCGCACGATTGAGGTGCAGGAGGGGCAACGGGTTGTGGATAGCGGACTCTATGGCATTGTTCGTCACCCGATGTATGGGGCCACGTTGCTGATGTTTCTCTCAATGCCGCTCATTCTTGGGTCGCTCTACTCATTGATTGTTATGCTTGCCTACATTCCCATCATTGGGGCTCGAATGCGAAATGAGGAGAGGGTTCTTGAGGCGGGCTTGGAGGGCTACAAGGAGTATAAGCAGAAAGTGCGCTATAAGGTCATTCCGCTGATTTGGTAGCGGGAGGATTGCTGTTTTCTCTATTTTGGGAGCATCACACATCCCACACACGGTCGTCGCCCCACTCTATCTACTGCCACCTAAGCAGACCCAACATTGCTTCACCATTGGGGGAGAGTTCTTCTCCGCCCTGACATCCGTATGTCAAAATGGGCGTGATTGGCGCCGAAATTGTGGCGTGCGTCTTGCAAATCCGGATTAAAAAACGTACATTTGTAGAAACCTTAAATAAATACCGAAACACTATGGATAGTTGGCACATTTGGGCTATTATAGCCATTGTACTTGTTGTTGGCGAGATTCTCACCTCGGGCTTTGCACTCATCTGTTTTGCTGTGGGTGCCATTGGCGGAGCCATTGGCGCAGCTGCCGGCGCATCGCTTGAGTGGCAGCTCGGCATCTTTGCCATTGCCACATTTGTGGCCTTCTTGGCCGTGAGGCCCTTGCTCAAGAAGCTCTCTTCGAAGGACCAGATTCAGACCAATGCCGACGCCCTGATTGGCCGCACAGGCAGGGTTGTGGAGAGAATTGAGGTGGGCGGCACGGGTCGCGTGGCTGTTGATGGCGACATCTGGCAGGCCGAGACCACCGAGCAGACCGACGTGGTTGTGGGTGAGAAGGTGGAGATTGTCTCCCGCGAGAGCATCATCCTCACCGTTAAGCGCAAATAGTCATTTTAACCTTTAACAAAAAAATAGAATTATGGAAATCGGAACACTGACTGTCATCATCGCCTTGGTCGGCATCGTTGTAGTCTATGTACTCTCGGGCCTGACCATTGTGCAGCAGAGCGAGACCTGCATTGTCGAGCGACTCGGCAAGTACAACAAGACGCTCAACTCGGGTATCAACATCATCTGGCCCATCCTCGAGAAGCCACGACGCATCTACACCCGCCACTCCCAGCAGGATTGGAACGGCAACGTTGTTGTCACCTTCCGCTACACCCCTCGTATCGACCTCCGCGAGCAGGTCTACGACTTCCCCGAGCAGAATGTTATCACGAAGGATAATGTGACCACCCGCATCAATGCACTGCTCTACTTCCAGATTGTCGACCCCGTGAAGGCTGTGTATGAGATCAACAACCTCCCCAACGCAATCGAGAAGCTGACCCAGACCACCCTGCGTAACGTCATCGGCGAGTTGGAACTCGACGAGACCCTCACCTCGCGCGACACCATCAACGCCAAGTTGCGTAACGTGCTCGACGAGGCCACCAACAAGTGGGGCGTGAAGGTCAACCGCGTGGAGCTTCAGGACATCACTCCTCCCTCCACCGTGCGCGACGCAATGGAGCAGCAGATGCAGGCCGAGCGTGAGAGGCGTGCGAAGATTCTCCGCGCCGAGGGTGAGAAACAGTCGGCCATTCTCTCTTCGGAGGGCGAGAAGCAGTCGCAGATCAACTACGCAGCCGCCGAGAAGGAGGCACAGGTGCTGAAGGCTCAGGGTGAGGCCGAGGCCAAAGTGCTTCAGGCCAACGCCGAGGCAGAGGCTATCCGTCTGGTGAGCAACGCCATTGCCAACACCAAGACCGACCCCGCCACCTACCTCCTTGCAGTGAAATATATCGAGACCCTGCGCGAGATGGCCAGCGGTCAGGATAGCAAAACCGTCTATATGCCCTACGAGGCCAGCTCGGTGCTTGGCTCCTTGGGAGGCATCAAGGATCTCTTCCCCGGCACCAAGTAGCCCCAAAAAGAGACTCCATATCACAGAAAACGGAGCCGCCGAAATGTATTTCGGCGGCTCCGTTGCATTACCCCACCATCAAATGGGAGAAAAAAATGTTGCGAAGGTATTGGAATTTCAAAAAAAGGGAGTACCTTTGTGATATCATTGTGATATCATTTTGCAAAACACAACAACAATTAACTTATATTTACTTTAACCCCTAACACAAAAACAACTATGGAGAACAAAGAGTACAAATTCAATGGTTTTAGGATGAGTGGTTTCCTGGGCCTTCTGATGATTTTCGCCCTCATCGGCGTTTCGATTTGGGATTTTGCCACCCTTGTGGGCGATGAGGCCCCCATCATCGGCATTGTGGGCATCTGCCTTGCCAGCATCTTCAGCGCCGGCTTCCGCACCCTGGAGCCCAATCAGGCTCGCGCTATGGTCTTCTTCGGTAAGTACAAAGGCACCTTCACCGACGAGGGTTTCTGGTGGACCAACCCCTTCTACAACGCCAAGGCCGTGTCGTTCCGCGCACGCAACCTCAATGCCGACGCCATCAAGGTGAACGACAAGACCGGCAACCCCATTATGATTGGTCTGGTGGTGGTGTGGAAGGTGAAAGATACCTACAAGGCACTCTTTGAGATCGACTCGCAGACAATGACTTCGAGCGTGAAAATCGACAAGAAAGGTGAGGTTGAGAGCGTGGGCGCTCTGGCCGGTCGTATGATGGCCTTCGAGAGCTTCGTGAGGGTTCAGTCCGATGCTGCACTGCGCCAGGTGGCAGGTATGTATGCCTACGACAACAACGCTGCGGGCGACAAGAATGAGCTCACCCTGCGTAGCGGCGCCGACGAGATCAACGAGTTCCTTCGCAAGACCCTCAATGAGAGGTTGGAGATTGCGGGTATCGAGGCTGTGGAGGCACGCATCAACTACCTCGCCTATGCTCCCGAGATTGCAGCCGTGATGTTGCGCCGCCAGCAGGCCGACGCCATCATCAGCGCAAGGGAGAAGATTGTGGAGGGTGCAGTTTCTATGGTCCATATGGCCCTCGACAAGCTCAAATCGGAGGGCGTTGTGGAGCTCGACGAGGAGCGCAAGGCCGCAATGGTCAGCAACCTCCTGGTGGTGCTGTGCGCCGACGAGAGTGCCCAGCCCGTGGTGAACACCGGCAGTCTCTACAATTAGTCACGGCGACACCTATAAACTAAAGAATCCCAACAAAAGGCAAAATTTATGGCGAAGGATAACACTACAAAGAGTTTTGTGCTCCGCGTGGATGAGGCGACTATGGATGCTCTGGAGAAGTGGGCAGCCGACGAGTTTCGCAGCATCAACGGCCAGTTGCAGTGGATAATCGCCGAGGCGCTCCGCAAGAGTGGCCGCAAACCCAAGACTCCCAAATCCCCCGACTCGAAAGAATAGCAAATGGTGGGTGCCCCACAAGGCACCCACCTCCTAACACCCCAAAAAACGAAAACCAATGAAAAAGGCGCTTATTTACGCTGCAGCACTCTGCGGCATTAGTTGGATTGCGGCACTTGTCTTCCACCTCACCACTGGCTTCACCGGCTCGGAGGGAGGTTTGGATGCCATTGGCCAATATCGCAAATTTGCAATGTTTTATATGTTCCTGCCCGCCATCGTGGCTCTCATCTTCAGGGCCTTGGAGGGTAGGGGTACAGTTAGTCGCCCCCACGCCCTGCGCGTGAAGCTGAGCTTCGGCAACGACCCTATGCTCAAGTTCCGCCCCCGCTGGAGCTGGCTGGTGGGCATCCTGATAGTTCCTGCTTGGGTAGCTCTCTCGATTGCCATCTCCTCGCTCTTTGCGGAGGTGGTGGGTATGAAGGAGGGCACGCTGGCCTTGGCGGCAGCAAGCGGCGCAGCCAACCTCACCGAGGAGGCTATGGCCGGATATGATATGCTCACCGACGGAATGATGCTTGCCATCACCCTCCTCTCGGGCCTCTTTGCGGGAGTGACCATCAATGCACTCTTCACCTTTGGCGAGGAGTATGGCTGGAGGGCCTATATGGTCGATGCGCTGCGTGGCAAGAAGTTCCTCCCCTCGGCACTTCTGATTGGCTTGGTGTGGGGTTTGTGGCACTTCCCCCTGATTCTTATGGGCCACAACAACTACCCCAACCGCCCCGTGGGCGTGGCTGCGATGGTGCTCTTCTGCGTGCTGGCAGGCATTGTGGAGCTCTACTTCGTCTGCAAGAGCGGCACTATGTGGCCTGCGGTCTTCATCCACGGAGTCATCAACGCCATTGCGGGCATAGGAGTGATAATGATTCCTGCGGGCAATGCGCTTCTCACGGGAATGACGGGCCTTGCGGGTGCAGGGGCCACGTTGGTAGTGATTGCTCTGTTGTGGCTCTACGACCGCCACATCAGCCGCGACAACATCTTTGGCTCCACTCTGGGCCACTCGCTCAACCGCGCCAACCCCGAAGAATAGGAAAAGTGCCCTTCGGGGCACTTTTTCGTAAAAAATATTAGGAAAAAGTTGCAATTATATATATATATATATATTAGCGGCGATTTTCACAAACAACACAACGATTATGAAAAAATTACTCACCTCAATCTTCGCCCTGCTCGTGGTGCTCACCGCCACTGCGCAGCAACCCCAATCCACCCTCTCGGGTCAAATTGTCGACTCCCAGAGTAACCCCATCCCCTACGCATCGCTCCTGCTCACCCCCGAGGGAGAGAGTTTCACCCCCGGGAGCCCCAACCACCAAGGTGGCGTGAGCGACACCGATGGCCGTTTCACCTTCACCGCCCCCGATGGCAACTATCAGCTCGAGATAAGCTGCGTGGGCTACGAAACCTCCACCCACACCTTCGCCATCGCCGGCACCACCAACCTCGGCCCCATCCCCCTCACCGAATCACCCGAGATCATCGAAGCCATCGTCACCACAGCCTCCTACATTCGTCGTGAGGCCGACCGTTTCGTGATGACCAACCTCTCCGAGAGCGCCCTCGCCAAGGGACGCGACAGCTACGAGCTGCTCAAGCTCGCCCCCGGTGTGTGGGCCGACGACAACGGCTCCATCTCCATCAATGGCAAGAGCGGTGCAAAGGTGCTCATCAATGAGCGCGAGGTGCGTATGACCAACGAGCAACTGATGTCCTACCTCCGTTCGCTCCCCGCAGAGAACCTCCAGAGGATTGAGATCATCCCCCAGAGCGGCGCCGACTTCGACGCCGACAGCTCGGCGGGCGTCATCAAAATCACCCTGCGTCGTCAGCGCGACGGGGGCACCACGGGTAGCGTGTCGCTCGCTTGGCTCGGCTCCACCACCACCCCCAGCTACAACCTCTCCCCCAGCGCCAACATCAACCACAAGAGCGGCCCCCTGAACCTCTACGGCAACATCAACCTCGCCGACTACAACGTGGGCTACACCGACGATGTGATCACCAGGGAGAGCACCCACTACGACAACGGTGCCGAGCTCAACTCCACCACCTCAATAGAGAGCGCCAAGAGGTCGGGAGGCGGCATGTTGGGAGCCATCTGGGACCTCTCGGAGCGCAGCAGCCTCGGTGTGGAGTACAATATGTGGCACAACCCCGCAACGCCCGACATCACCCACAGCACCCTCGACTACACCCTCGGCACCCTCGCCGAGCACCACGAGAGCCGCTATGAGCAGTTGCGTAGGGCCACACACCAATCCGTAACGGCCAACTACATCCTCTCGCTCGACGACCAGGGCTCCACCTTCAAGCTCATTGCCGACTGGGCCAACAACAACACTCGAGCCCAAAACAACAACTCGGATCGCGCCGTAGTGACCCACGCAGCTGTGGCGGGCAATCCCATCGACTCCCTCTATCGCAACAGCTCCGTGGCCGACTACTCCTACTACACCCTCACAGCCGCCGTGGAGAAGAGGCTCGATGAGGCCTCCACCCTCTCCTTTGGTGCGAAATACACCCTCACCGACAACTTCAGCACCACCGACTACGACTACAAACGCGGCGACGAATGGGTGGAGCTCGACGACTACAACACCACCACCGACTACCGCGAGCACATCGCCGCCCTCTATGGCATCTACTCCACGCGCCTCACCTCCGGACTCTCCCTCTCGGCGGGTCTGCGTGGCGAGTACACAGCCCTCCCCGCACTCAATCAGAAGTATGTGAGTCTCTTCCCCCATCTGAACGCCTCGATGCCCCTGAATCCCACCCAGACAGTCATTCTCGCAGGCTCCTACAAGAGGAGCATCCGTCGTCCCTCGTTCTGGAATATGAACCCCGTACGCACCCAGCTCTCGGAGTACTCATACCAAGTGGGCAACCCCAATCTGCTGCCCGTCTACGGCCACGAGCTCACCCTCTCGAGCGTTCTCTTCTACCGCTACACCCTCACCCTCGGTGCCTACCTGCAGGATGGCATCATCTCCCAGCTCTCGATGGTGGACGAAGCCGACCCCTCGGGCCGCACCCTCAAGTATATCCACGAGAATCTCAACAACGTCTATCAATACTACGTTCAACTCTCCGTGCCCGCGCAGCTCACCTCCTGGTGGAACCTCAACGGCAACCTGCTCGGCGTGATGCTCGACCAGCGCATCAAGGCCTCCGACGCACTCGACCGCACCTTCACCATCCAGGCCTATGCTGTGAACACCTTCATTCTGCCCCGTAGTTGGTATGTCGACGTCACGGCCAACTATATGAGCGACGCCAAGGTGGGCAACCTCAAGCAACTCGCCAGCGGCAACGTGAGCCTCGCAGTCAAGAAGATGTGTCTCGACAACCGACTCACACTCTCCCTCTCACTCAACAACCTGCTCGACACCTCCCACCAGAACGTCATCTCCGAAGGTGTCGGCTTCAGCAAAACCCTCTACTCGCCCAGCATCTGGGTGCGTAGTATCAACATCGGCATCCGCTACAATTTCCAGAGTGGCAAGGCCTTCAAAGCCCGCACTCTCGAGAGTGGCGCCGCCGATGAGAAGAGCAGGATGAACTAAACGGCAACGATGGGGTGAGATAATGGGCGATGCTATGTAGCCTTCAACTCACAGCAGAGTGTGGGCCCAAAAATAAGCATATTAGGCGGCCCAATATCCCTCCCAGAAACCTCCGCCCCAAGCACAAAAAAAAGACTCGCAGACGCTGTCTGCGAGTCTTTTCTGTTATTCCTCTTTAGCCTCCCTCTCTATGCGTTGGAGCCGGCAAGCAGATAGAGAGTGTAGCAAACGTAGATGGCAAAGAAGATGGCACCCTCCACACGGGTGATTTTGCGACGTCCAATGATGTAGGAGCTGAGCAAAACAGCCACCACAGCCGACAACACCACGCCCAAATCGAGCGGAGTGATGCCACCCATACGCAAGGGAGTGATGGTGGAGCTTGTGCCCAAAATCAGGAGGATGTTGGCGATGTTGGAGCCGAGGATATTGCCGAGCGCAATCTGGCTCTTGCCCTTGATGGCAGGGACAATCGAGGCGAACAACTCGGGCAACGATGTTCCGGCAGCCACCAACACAATGCCGATGACAGCGTCGCTCAGACCCACCAAATGGGCCAACTCAATGGAGCCATCCAAAAACATATCGGCACCAAAAACAAGGCCGCCAAGTCCGGCACATACCATCAGGGCAGCCAACCACATACTAATGGGTTTCTCGGTGGTTGCGGTCTGAGATTCGGATGCAGGCTGCGCAATCGCAGCAGCAGCCTCCTTGCGTCCGCTGCGGATGACATACCACAAAAACAGACCATAGCCTGCCAAAAGAACAAAGCCGTCGATGCGAGAGATGATATTCTCGCCACGCTGCCAGAGAAATCCGTCGAGCGCCAAAATACACAGCAAAAGGGTCACGGCAAGGCAGATGGGAATATCCTTACGCTCGTTCTGCCTCGATAGGGGCAGGGGCGCAATCATACAAGTGAGACCCAAAATGGCGTAGACATTGAAGATATTGGAGCCCACGACATTACCAATCGAGACCTCGGCCTGGCCGGCCAAAGCACTCTGGAGGCTCACCACCAACTCGGGCATAGAGGTGCCAATGGCAACAATCGTCACGCCAATCAGGAACTCCGAGACCTTCAATCTCTTGGCAATGGCCGAAGCTCCATCCGTGAGCCACGAAGCACCCACACTGAGCAGCACAATTCCTATAAGAATCTTAATTACAAACATTTGGAACTAAATTTATTTCAACTATTTCTCTCTGTGTTTCTTCGTCACAATCACCACGGGCTCCATCAGTGGCTCGTACTCATAGGGGACATAGTGGTACATCTGTCCTGCCACAAACGAGCCCGACGAGGTCTTGTAGACCACCGACATCAGCGGCGCATTCTGATTGGCATCGAGAGCCGCAACGAGGTCGGTTTTTCCCTCGCGGATGGCATTTTCCACCCTCTCGCGTCGCTCGGTAGGATGCGCATAGTGGTGTCTACCAACAGGCTCCGCGGTGGGCGTATAGACCAACACTGCACGGGGCTTCACAAGTCGGAACAAGCCCAAACCCATCACCACAACACCCACCGTCAAGAGGGCCGTGGAGAGGTTCTCCACATTTTTAATCACCAATGCTGCCACCACGAAGGCCACACCAAGGAGGGTAATCACTGCAGGTAAAAGGCGGCTACTACGCCTCATCTCAACCTCAGCACAGCAGGTGCAGAGGTCGCTCTTTGTCATAATATTTTTCATCTTAATTTTGCTTTTGGTAATCATCAGTTAAACATTGTGGACATTGCGACCCACACGGACACCTATGTCCGCAGGTCTGCACGGGATTCGCAAGCATCGTGCCTGCTCGCTTCCACAAGGTTAAATGATGATATGCCGCAAGGCAAAGATGAAATAGTCCGCAGCACGAGTAATGCCCACGATTTTCCCATCGCTACAAAGGCCATACTCGTCACCACGTCGGTTGTGCCAATAGGTCGCACAACACTCCATCTGCCAACTACCTGCGTGCCAACGTTGGCGCAACGAGGTGGTCTTGACAGAAAGGGATGGCAAGGAGAGGGAGAGGTGATTGTGGGGCAGAACAGCAGAGCGCGTATGGCTCTCGAAGGTGTAGTTCCGAGCGGCATTGTCGGCGCTAAGGGTGCTATAAGTGGCGGTCGTATCACACGAGCCCACCTTGTTCCCCCCATCGCCCCAACCGACGACGGCGGCAACACCCAAGATGAGCATCGCAACCACAACCGATATTTTCACCAATCGCTTCATTCTATTCCATCTATCTCCCACACCATTCCATTTGGCGTGATACGAACAACAAATGTAGCAATTATTTTCTAACAACACACTTCCAATTGTAGGAATATCTATCCAAAAGGTTGAATAGCGGAGAAGAGCGGAAAAACATTGAGCCATATTCCAAAAAAAATTTCTACATTTGAGCGTCGAAACATTGTTACTATCCAAATAAAACAAGATGACCAAATGGTAGAAAAATTCAACGCCGACTACATCATCCCCTGCTACGACACCGACCTCAATATGGTGCTCAAGCCCGCAGCCTTCCTCAATATGGCACAAGAGGCTGCCAACCACCACGCCGACTACCTCGGAGTGGGCTACGACACCCTCGAGGAGACCAAACAGGCGTGGGTAATGTCGCGTATGCGCGTTATTTTCGAGCGCCTGCCCCGATGGAGGGAGAGGGTCAACCTGAAGAGTTGGCACAAGGGTGCCGCAGGTTTTATGTTCCTGCGCGACTTCATCCTCACCGACGCCGAGGGCAACAACCTCATCAGGGCCACCACATCGTGGTTGGTGATTGATATGACCACGCGACGCCTCGCCCGCCGAGGTGCTTTTGCGGAGTTTGCCGCCGACAGCCAGAAGGTCATCCCCGAGAGCAGCATTGAGGAGCCCGCAGGCAAAGTTGTGCTGCCCGAGGGTGCCGAGGTTGTGCGCCGCGAGAGCCACACCGCCTCCTACTCCGACCTCGATATGAACCGCCACGTCAACAACGTGCAGTATGTGGTGTGGGCAATGGACCTCGTAGGTCTGGCTACCACCTCGGAGCGCCCGCTGAGGGAGTTGGAGATCAATTTCAACACAGAGGTGAGGCCCGAGGATGTCGTGGAGCTCACTCTCTACTCCACCCCCGAGGCTCCAGGCACCTACTATGTCGATGGCAAGGTGGAGGGCAAGAACTCCTTCATCATCCGCTTGGAGTTCTAATTGCTCGGCACGCTAATAACAATGCCCCATTCCGACGATTCGGGATGGGGCATTTCTTTTTTTTCAGTCACACCGCAGCGCGGGGGCACTAATCGCGTCGTTCACGGGCACGATGGAAGGTGGTGTCGATATAGTAGCGATGGCCATTGATGCCCACCAGCGCCACTCCGCCGTGGAATCCGTAGGCCTCCTCATAGATAAAATCCGACATTCGGGCTCCACCCACCGAGAAGTAGCCATACTTCACTCCTCTCCTTGCCACAACAAAGCCCTCCGAAGCGTCGCCCATCCAATCGCACGCCACCGACGAGAGTTGGTGTCCCACGCGGTCGTAGATGTGCCAATGGCCACACTCGTTCTCTGCCACGACCACGCCCTCCTCGGCATACCACTCGAGGTGGGACCACACGTCATTCATAACCACCCCACCATTCTCATCAATCAGTCCATAACCCGAGGCTGTGCGAATCACGGCGCGCCCGAGCTCGAAATCATAGGCGGCAAGCAGACGTCGTTCCACCCTCAAGGGCCTTCCTTCGAGGTCGGCATAACCCCAATAGGCACCCTGACGATAGCGCACAAAGTGGTCACCTGCGGGTACCACCTCGTCGCAGTGGGCAAACGACACCCTCATAGAGTCCTCGGGTTCCTGTCGACAGCCCAAATCGATGTCGTTCCACTCGTCACTCTTGCGTAGCAGCACCTCGAGTTGGGGCAACGGACGGAAAGGTGCCATCCACACTCCGCGTATGCAGTGAACAAGTCGCTCCTCGGAGGCACCCATAAGGAGCGCATAGGCAAGCGAAGCCAACGCAGCGCAACCGTGGTGTTCGGCGGCAGTGTGGATGGCCCTCAGGCGCTCGGCACGCTCCTCGTCGCTGCTGCTCGAGACCGAGAGGAGTCGGCTTGCGGGGATGTCACACCCTCCCACATAGAGCAGCAGGGCCGCCATTGCGAGTTGGCGCACATCGCTCTTCGGATTGGAGGGCAGGGAGATGGGATAGTCGAGAATCCTCAAGTCGCCGCTGGAGTCGAAACATATCGAATGGCGCCCCAAGGCACCGTGGTGGATACGACGCTGGCAAAAGAGCTCCAGACTCTCCTCAATGCTCCCGATGGCACGACGCAGTTTGCCTCGCTCGGCGATGGAGCAGTGGCGACGGACGAACTCATCTAAAGGGGTGTGGCATCTTTGGAGCAACGCATCGTGGGGAAAGAGAGTGCCGTGGCTGTTGCGGACATTGAGCAGGTTGGTCATAAACTTGGCCTCGGCGAGCTGTGCCACACTCTCCGACTCAAAGATTCTCATCCGTATCAGATTGGTGGGAAGAGCGAAGTGAGCCGAGGAGGGGATGGAGAGAATCCACTCATCCTTGCCGTCGGAGAGCCTCACCCTGACACACTCACCCGCAACCCGAAGCGACTCGCGGGGTCCGTCGCCCACCCTCACCAAGGGGCCGAGTTCGCCACTCGGGTGGCACACCTCCTCAACAGCATCGAGGTAGGCATAGGTTGGAATCAAAATGCTCATCGTCAAATAATCCTATCGGTGGTGAGTGAGCCAATGGCCAGCAACGACACCACCTCGTCGATGGGAGCATTGTAGCAAATGGCCCTATATGGTGGCTGCCCACCCGCAAACTCCCCTATCTCACGATTGTAGACCTCGGGCAGAGTGCTGGAGATGTCGTAGAGGAGTCGGGCATAGCGACTTGCGGGCACAGCTGCGGACTCCGAGGGGAAACACATCACACTCTCGGCAGAGTCGTGACCGGTGGCAATGTGGATATTCATCAGTAGCACATTGCCATCGGAGGTGCCCACCTCGCAGAGCGACTTGGCAAGCTGACGGATTTTGTCGTGGGAGGCATCGGAGGCCTCACCATCGGAGATATTTATCACAATGGGCGGGAAGCTCTCGGGGTGTTTACTGCACCACCACGAGGTGAGTCGTTTTGCCATCTTGAGGGCCTTGCCCATTGGGGTGCGTCCGTTGGATTGGGGCGCAATCCACTCGCGCGATTCGACTATGGTGGAGAGTTTGCGGCCATCGGGGAGGGTGCGAGTTATGAATCGTCGGCGAGTGCTGCGATACATTTGGTCCACCTCTGCAATGCTTTTCCAACTCCTGCCGAGCATAGAGACCGCCTCGGTGCCACTATAACCAACAATGGCAATGTCGAAATAGTCGCCCACAAAGTGTTCCTTTTGGCAACGGCTGATAATCTCCTCCACGAGGCTATTGACCACATTGGCCAGGGCCTGAGCCTTGCTCTCCTCGCGTCCCTCGAAGATGATGGTCTCGGCCATCGAGCCGGAGAGGTCGAGGAGCAGAAGTATGGCACCTTTACGGGAGCGTGTAATCTGCGAAGTATACATTCAGATGGGCTATATGATTGTGCAGTTCGGGTATTCGGTAGTCGTTGCCATTGAGTGCCAACAGGAGGGCGGTGAGATCCGCATTCTCTGCAAAGAGCTCCGCCAGCAACTCTCCGTAGCCCTCCGAGGGGTGGGCAACAAGCACCCTCTCCTCTGGGAGATTGGCACACAGAATGTGGGCCGCCAAGGAGGTGGCAATCAGCGCAATGGCATAGTCGTCGATGTGGGAATCGTAGGCATCGCCACGTGAGGGATGGTTGTAGATGGGCGTGCCTGCGTGGCCCCGGTGGGGAAGAGAGGGATGGTAGAGCGAATCGCAATCGATGAGTCGTTGCGAACCGTCGGGAAGGCAGAGTATGTTTTCGGGCTTGAGGTCGCCGTGGCGCCACTCGGCCTCGAGAATGGAGAGCGCCAGCGAAAGAAATCCTCTGAGATAGGCAAGCAGGCTGCCTCGACGGCCGTTGTGGATGGCCCTGCGGCACTCCCAATCGAGTTGCCCTCCCTCAATCCAGGGATAGAGAGCCACATCAATGTAGCACTTACCCACATAGAGTTCTTGGGGCAGAAAGCGTGGTTTGACCCACACCTCGTCGGGAAACGAGGCAAGCAGATTGTGGATAGTCTCGCCAAAAGGCTGGGGCGAAGAGTAGCACTTCATAGCCGTCTCGGGATCGTTGTAGCTGCGCGTACCACCAATGCGTACGGGCACAACCACACCCTCGCGTCCGGCAACAAAACAGATTCTCGAACCTCTTTTGCGGCTCGGCTCCCACCCACTCAACGTGCGGAAGAGGCCTTCGCCAAAAAAGAAAGAGTCTATGATATCTCCAATCAACACTTTAGCCATAACGCAAAAGTGGACTATATGTTTCTCTCCTATCGGATGCGATCAAGCGAACGTACCAGGTGCTCGTCCTTGACGATGGCCCTGATTGCAAGCAGGGTCAGAATGATGGCCACAATGGGGAAGAAAGTGGGAGTCTCAATGGAGGTGGCAACAATGGTACCCGCAGCCTCCACCTGCTTGGTAAAACCAACGGCATACCAAGCCGCGAATGCCTGTGTGCCCACAAGCACCACCAACTCCGCACACAGCAGCCTCACCTGCAACATTCGGTTCCTAAAGAGCCAAATAACCACGAAGGGAAGCAGGGCTGAGAGAGCAAAGAGAGAGCCCACCCACCAGAAGTCGAAGGCCACAAGCCTACCCTCCACACCGTCGGCCATATAGGAGGCCATAGGCACGAAGCACAAAGCGGTCATAAAGCCCACCACGGCGAGCAGATAGAGTGTCTGTATACGTTGTAACATAGTCTTATTCAGTTTCTTTGGTTAACAGATTCATATTATCTTTTTCACCCTCACCTACTTCTCCTCGTCGATGAAGTAGTGGTTGCGCTCGGGAGCGTTGCGATTGATGAGTTCGCCGAGGAAGCCCGCCAGAAACAGCATCACACCGAGCACGATAGCCACAAGGCCGAGGTAGAAGAGAGGTTGGTTGGTCAGGGGGCGGCCAATGGTGAACTTCTCCACCACAATCCACAGGGTGGAGATGAAGCCCACAAGAAACATCAACGTGCCCGCACCACCGAAGAAATACATAGGTGAGCGGCCATATTTCGACACAAACATCACCGTCACGAGGTCCAGATACCCCCTCAAAAGCCTCTCCCAGCCATATTTGGAGACTCCATAGCGGCGGGCATAGTGGGTCACCTCCTTCTCACCAATGCGCCCAAAACCGGCTTTCTTGGCGAGAATGGGGATGTAGCGGTGCATCTCACCGTAGACCTCAATGCTCTTGACCACCTTCTTGCGGTAGGCCTTCAGGCCACAGTTGAAGTCGTGGAGCTTGATGCCCGAGACCCTGCGGCAGGTGGCATTGAAGAGTTTGCTGGGGAGAGTCTTGGCCTTGGGATCGTGGCGACGTCGCTTCCATCCCGAGACCATATCGTAGCCCTCCTCTGTAATCATCCTATAGAGGGCAGGGATCTCGTCGGGCGAGTCCTGAAGGTCGGCATCCATAGTGATGACCACATCGCCCTCGGCCCTCTCAAAGCCACAGTAGAGCGCAGCACTCTTGCCATAGTTGGAGCGGAAGCGCACACCGCGCACCCTCGCGTCCTGCGCCGCAAGAGATTCCACAATGCTCCACGAGCCGTCTGTGCTGCCGTCATCAATGAAGATGACCTCATACGACAAGCCCTCGGCACCAACCACACGCTCGATCCAAGCGTAGAGTTCACCAAGCGACTCCTCCTCGTTGAGCAGAGGTATGACAATACTCAGGTCCATAGTTGGGTCTACTCAGTGGGTTGACCATTGTTGGTGTTGGCAAAGATGTCGGGGCGGCGACGCACCAAAAGGCCCACGCAGAGGCCCACAATAACACCAAAGAAAGAGTGGCTAATAACCGACGAACCGGTGTGAATAAAGGGGTTGGTCACAGACGACCTCATCATCTGATAGGTCTTTTCGAAGCTCTCGGCGGGCACCACATCCTGCATCTGGGCCATCACTTCATCGACACCCTGAAGCAACTCGGCTTTCATAAAGAAGTTGGCATTCACAGCCGAGTAGACACCACTCAGCACTCCCACAAAGATCATCATCGCCACAACGAAGCCCACAGCCCTACCCACGGAGAAACCCTCCTCGGCGCTGTGCATAGCGGCAAAGCGACGGGTGTAGCCAAAGAGCAACAGGATGGTCACCACTGTCGATGCAATGCTGAGAAGATTAACCAGCGTGGTCGAATCGCCACAAACCACTGTAACAATCGAGAAAGCCACACTCACCAGACCCACAACGGTACCACCCTTGAGGGCCTCAAGCCAAAAGTTCCTTTTCATATCTTCAATTCTTTTTTTTAATTTGTTGTCCATTTGATTGATTTGTCATCCCTTTTCGCACATTGCGGCTCGCTACTTAAGTTCACCGCCGCCCTCACGCAAAATTTCCGGCTCGTCGCCAGTGAGGTCCACCAACGTTGTGGGCACCAGCGAACCATAGCCGCCATCGATGACCACATCGACCAGCGAGTCATAGCGTTCGGCAATGAGTTCGGGATCGGTGGTGTACTCCACCACCTCGTCGTCGTCCTTAACCGAGGTCGTAGCCAGGGGAAAATCGAGCATCGCCACCAGTGCGAGGGGAATATTGTTGTCGGGAATCCTCACGCCCACACTCCTGCGACCCGAGAGAGCCTTGTCGGGCACCTTACTCGAAGCCTCCAATATGAACGTAAAGGGGCCTGGGGTATTGCGTTTGAGAATCTTGAATTGCTGATTGTCGATGCGGGCGAATTTGTCGACCATAGAGATGTCGGAGCAGACGATGGAGAGGAGTTTTTCCTGCTTACCCGAGATTGCGCGCAACTTTTCCACGCCCTTTGCGCTGCGCAACGAACACCCAAAAGCATAGACACCATCGGTGGGATAAATAATTACACCATCGTTCTTGAGTAGCTTCACCACCCTCTCCAGCTCTCGCTCCGAGGGATTCTGCTCGTAGAGTTTAACTGTCTTTGCCATAGGTATTTATGTTATATAGAGCTCCTGATACAATCTCTTCTCTATCCACTTTTTATACATACGCGGCTCCACGACCTGCATATATAAAAAAAAGGGTAAGCTACTTATATCGCACCGCTACAACCACCTACCCTTGCTCTCTTCCAAGCCTGGGGGATTCAGCAGGAGCTGGTCGTATAAGACTTACCCGAGGTGCAAATGTACGATTATTTCTTATATTTGCAAAAAATTTCAGAAATTATGCGAAAGAAAGCTCGTCGTCTTCGTCGGTTTGTTGGGTTTATGGTTGTGGTAGCCGCCGTCCTCGGTGGCGTTCTATGGTGTGCCACCAAGCCCTGCACATCCGCCCCCACGGAGTTTGTAATCCCCACAGGCTCCAACTATTCCGCACTGTTGGACACCATCTCCTCGGCAGGAGTCGAGAGGTTGGGCATCATTGATATTGTGGGCAGGCTCAAAAAACTCGACCGCAACCCCAAGGCGGGACACTATGTGTTGCCCGAGGGTGCCACACCCGTGGCCGTGGTGAATATGTTGCGAAGTGGCGCACAGAAGCCCGTGCGAGTGACCTTCAACAACACACGCACTCTCCCTCAGCTCGCAGGTCGCATAGCCTCGCAGCTCGAGGTGGATAGTGCCAATCTCCTGCTCCACCTCGAGTCCCCGGCAACGGCAGAGCGCTACTCCATCCGCAAGGAGGAGGTCATTGGACTCTTCATACCCAACACCTACGACATCTGGTGGAACGCCTCCCCCGAGGCCATCACCGAGCGTATGCATCGTGAGTGGAAGCGCTTCTGGAACGAGGAGCGTAGCGCCGCCCTTGCGCGCACGAAGCTCTCCAAGATGGAGGTCATCACCCTCGCTTCCATCGTCTACGAGGAGACCAAGAATGTGGGAGAGATGGCCAAGATAGCGGGTGTCTACATCAACCGTCTGCGTCGCGGTATGCCACTTCAGGCCTGCCCTACGGCGAAGTATGCGGTGGGCGACTTCACCATCAAGCGCGTGCTCCACAAGCACACCCAGACACCCTCACCCTACAACACCTATCTCCACCGAGGACTCCCCCCGGGCCCCATCTGCACCCCCTCCATTGCAGCCATCGACGCCGTGCTTGGCTACACCAACCACAACTATCTCTACTTCTGCGCCAAGGAGGATTTCTCGGGCACACACCACTTCTCGACCAATCTCTCGCAACACAATCGCTACGCCAAGCTCTATGCCGACGCGCTGCGTAGGAGCGGAATCAGATAATCCATTTTGAGGCAAATGAAACAGGACAACAACTCCCTAATCCACCGCAAACGGCTCACCATAGCCGGTGCGTGCAGTGCCGAGAGCAGAGCTCAACTTCTCGAAGTGGCCCGAGGTGTGGCCGCCACAGGGCGGGTGGACATACTCCGAGCAGGTGTGTGGAAACCTCGCACCAAACCAGGCTCCTTCGAGGGTGCGGGCGACGTGGCCCTCGAGTGGCTCGCCGAGGCCAAAGAGCTCACAGGACTGCCCACAGCCACGGAGGTGGCCACAGCGGCCCACGTCGAAAAGGCACTCAAGAGTGGCGTAGACCTGCTGTGGATTGGTGCCCGCACCACATCCAACCCATTCAGTGTGCAGGAGATAGCCGAAGCTCTCAGGGGTACGGAGGTGCCCATATTGGTGAAGAATCCCACCACTGCCGACGCCGAGTTGTGGATTGGAGCCGTGGAGCGACTTGCCAAGTGTGGTGTCCGCAACATCGGTCTCATCCATCGCGGCTTTGCGGGCATAAACCTCTCGGGCTACCGCAATGCCCCCCTCTGGCAGATTGCCCTCGATGTGCGACGCCGCCTCCCCGAACTGCCTATGCTCTGCGACCCCTCGCACATCTGCGGCAACCGCACAGCTCTGCTCGATGTGGCACAGAAGGCTGCCGACCTCGACTACTCGGGCCTCATCATCGAGAGTCATCCCCACCCAGATGAGGCACTCAGCGACGCCGAGCAGCAGATTACACCCGCCGAGCTCGGGCGCCTGCTGGAGAGCATCGTGTGGCGCAGGACGGCCACCGACTCCATTGTCTGCAACGACGAGTTGGAGCGTCTGCGTGGCACCATCGACCGACTCGACGAGGAGATATTCTCGCTCCTGGCGCGCCGTATGGAGGTGAGCGACGAGATCGGACGACTCAAGCTCCGCAACAACCTCACCATCCTCCAATCGGGTCGCTGGCAGGAGGTCGTCACCAAGGTGCTGACAACCACGGACCGACTCGGACTCGGCCGCAACTGCGTGGAGTCCATCCTCGAAGCCATTCACCTCGAAAGCATTGAGCGTCAGAACAAAATAATGCACTAAACCATTCCAACCTCACCCCCTATGTACCACTACTGCGAGAGCATATCATCCCCCGACGCCACCCTCTACCGCCCCCAGATCCACAGGGCGAAGATGGTGGAGTTGCGTTGCGACCTTATGAGTCTCTCCGCCTCGGAGGTGGAGGAGTTGGTGGGCAATGCAGAGCGCACAATAGCCACCTGTCGCACCTCCGACCCTGCCCACGCCGAGGAGATCTACAGTGCCGCCATCAGGGGCGGTGCGTGGGCCATAGACATCGACATCTCGATGGGGGCGGAACTCATAGGCCGTCTGGGCCCTCTTGCCCACGAGGCCGAGAGCCTGCTGATAATCTCCCACCACTACCCCGCTACCCCCTCCTTGGAGGAGCTCCGCGGTGAGGTGGAGCGAATCTACTCTCTGGGGGCCGACATAGCCAAGGTGGTCACCACAGCCAGCTCGGTGGAGGAGTCGCTGGTGGTCCACAACCTCTACCGCCACTTCGCCGCAGAGCGTCTGGTGGCCTTCGCAATGGGCAACGAGGGGGCATTCACACGCCGTCTGTCGCTCCTCGCAGGGGCGCCCTACACCTACACCGTTCCTGCCGATGGCACCCCCACAGCCCTCGGACAATCCACCACCCCGCAGATGAAGGCCTCTCTCGAGGGGTGTCGTTCGTTGGAGAGGATTGCCATCCCCTCCGTTGTCACTCCACCCTGCTCCAAGAGCGCCGCACAGAGGGCCATCCTCTCCGCACTACTCGCCGAAGGCACCACAATAATCAATGGCTACACCCGCTCGAACGATAGTGAGGCTGCGCTCGAAGTGGCCCGCACACTCGGTGCCGAGGTTGCTCTGTCGGGCCGCAAGCTCACCATCCGCAGCAAGGGATACAGAGCCATATCGCAACAACTAAACAGCACCACGACAACACTTTGCGTGGGCGAATCGGCCCTACTCACAAGGCTTCTTATACCAATCGTAGCCACCCTCTTGGAGGAGGGCGAGGTGGTGATTGAGGGATGTGGCTCGCTCCTCGGCCGAAGTGTGGCCGAGACCATCGGACTCATTGTGGCCAATGGGGCAGAGTGTGAATCCAACGGGGGCCATCTCCCACTTCGCATCACTCGAGGTGCTCGTTTCGGCACCCACATCGTCACCGATGGCAGCCACTCCTCGCAGCACATATCGGGCCTGATGATGGCCCTCGCGCTCATCGACCGCGACGAGATGAGCCACATCGAGGTACGCAATGCCGTGAGCACCCCCTACATAACCCTCACGGCCTCCATAATGGAGCAATTTGAGGGCATTGTGACCCTCGGTGGCGGCAATGGCACTCTCACCATCGACATCGAGCCGGAGCCTCCCGTGGCAAGCAGACTCACCCTCGAGCCCGACTTCTCCTCGGCTGCCTACTTTGCCGCAGCCTACGCCATAGCCCAGAGCGGCTACGCAGTGGCAGAGAGCTACACCCTGCGCTGCAACATAGGCACCCACCAGCCCGATGAGGTGGCTCTAATGCTCCTCGACATTGCGGGTGCACACATCCGCATCCGCAAGGGAGCCATCGACCTGCTCCCCTCCTCGGCGCTCCGACCCATAGCCTACGACGCCACCAACACTCCCGACCTCATCCCCACCCTCGCCGTGGTGGCTCTCTTTGCCGAGGGAGAGTCGGTGATAGGTGGTCTCGATCGCTTGGCGGGCAAGGAGAGCAACCGCGTGGTTTCGCTGGTGGAGAACCTCGTGGCCATAGGTGCCGACCTCCGCATAGAGGGCAGCAGGCTCCACATTCGCGGTGGCGCACCTCTCCACAGCGCCCCCATCCACACCTATGGCGACCATCGCATTGCAATGGCCTTTGCGGTAGCTTCGCTCTTCATCACGCCGCGCCTATCGCTCGACAACTGCGAGTGTGTGGCCAAGTCGTTCCCCAAGTTTTTCGACGCACTGAAATAAGCATAATAAGGTATATGAACACTTTTGGACAGCAGTTTCGCATCTCGCTCTTCGGCGAGTCCCACGGCCCCGCAGTGGGGGTGGTAATAGATGGCATTCCCGCAGGAATACCCCTCTCGGTGGAGGATTTCGAGGCCGACCTTGCCCGACGCAAAGGGGGCTCCGTGGGGACCACTCCGCGCCGCGAGGAGGACACCCCCGAGATTCTCTCGGGACTCTACAAAGGTTTCACTACGGGAGCCCCGATGGCCATCCTCTTCCGCAACTGCGACACCCGCTCCGAGGACTACACACCCCTCGCCAACACCCCTCGTCCCGGTCACGCCGACTGGGTTGCGGCACACAAATTTGGTGGCTTCAACGACCCTCGTGGCGCTGGCCACTTCTCGGGTAGGCTCACCCTTCCACTCGTAGCTGCTGGTGTGGTGGCAAAAAAGCTCCTCCCCGAAGTGTGCATCAAGGCCCATATAGCCGAAATCGGGGGCGAGAGTGAGAGTCACAAATGGAAGGATATGGTGGCCTCCGTTGCTGCCGAGGGCGACTCGCTGGGAGGCGTTGTGGAGTGCCGAGTTGTGGGACTCCCCGCAGGATGTGGCGCCCCCTTCTTCGACTCGCTCGAGAGTGTCATCGCCCACCTCCTATTTGCCATCCCCGGCGTGAGAGGCGTGGAGTTTGGCGACGGCTTCCGTGCGGCCCGTATGCGCGGCTCGGAGCACAACGACCCCATTGTGGCCCCCGATGGCACCACATCACGCAATGGCGCAGGCGGCATCAATGGCGGCATCTCCAACGGCAATCCCCTTGTGGTGCGCGTGGCTGTGAAACCAACGTCGAGCATAGCGCTCACTCAGCACACCCTCAATGTGGCAACAGGCACGGTGGAACCGCTCTCCATTGGCGGACGCCACGACAGTTGCATAGCCCTGCGTGCGGCTGTGGTGGTCGAAGCAGCCGTTGCAATAGCCCTGGCAGACCAGAGGTAGCCTCCAACCCCTTCACACAGTAAAGCGAGCACCCCAAAAAGGTGCTCGCTTCATTTTGTGTCCAATCCAACACTCCACAGCCGACAAAACAATCCAACTGCCACAAACAAAAAGAGAGGTGTCCACAAAGGGACACCTCTCAATATCGGTCAAAAAGTATTGACTACATAAGGGGACCAACGCTGGGCTCGCCACCCTCTTCGCCACCCTCCTCGGGAGCGGTCTCAACGCCGGTTACACCGGGGATCTCAACCTTCATAGTCTCATAGTACTTGTCACCCTCGGGGTTGGTCCAAGTTACATAGAGGTAGGAGGTTGCGTAAGCATAGCTCTCGAATACATAGGTGGTCTGCTCGGTGCAAGCCTGCGAGTAGTAGTAGCTGGTACCGGTATCGGTTGCGAGATACTGCATCAGGGTGAAAGGAGTATTGTAGGTCAACTCATACTCGTTGTCCATAATGCGGCTGTAAGCGGTGGTACCGGGTGCAGGAGTGATGGTGTAGGTGATCTTCTTGTCCTCATCGGTCCAATCGTAGTCACCCTCCTCAACGGAGTCGATGGTTACAGTGGGTTTGAACTCATCGTAGCCAGCCTCGTCAGCGTAAACCAAGGTTACAGCCATCTCGGTTGCATAGGTCCTACCAGCACCGGGAGTAGCCTCACCGTTCTCGAGAATTGCGAGAACTACGAAGTTGTACTCCGAACCTACCGAAAGGTTCTTAATGGTGAAGTAACCCTCCTCGTCAAGCTCCGAAGGTTTAACGAACTTAGGACCATAGTATGCGTTGGGAACAGTTGCGATGTAAGCAGCTGCGGAGTCGTAGTTACCACCGTAGGTGTTGGTCCAAGTGAACTCGTTGTTGGTGTTACCATAGCGGTACTCCTTAACGGGCGACTCATTGCCGGCAACAGTAACCTTAACCCTCAACTCGCTACCCATAGCATTGAGCTGGAAGTCGTCGATGGTGATGGTAGCAGTTTTGCTGAACTCAAATACCTTGCTCGAGTAGGTGTTCTTAACAACAGCACCATACTTACCATTCTTGTCTACCGAGAATGCTGCGAAGTGTCGAACTGCACCCTGGCTCAAACCGCTGGTCTGAGCAGTGAAGCTCTCCTCTGCCCTAACAGCACCGTTCTCAAGGAGGTACTCGCGGATCTCGTCGTCGTTCAAGAACTGGCTGTAGACACTCTCGTTCATAAAGCTGTAGTAGGTAAGTTTAGCACCGGGAGCCGATACGTTAACCTTGATGTTGTCGTAGCCCGACTCACCCTCCTCGAAGGTAGGAGCAACGGTACCACCAGCCTCGATACCCTTGGTCGAGAAGCGGTAAACCTTAGCGTCCTCTTTTGCGTAAGCGCCGTCTTTAACGGGGATAAGAACGAGCTGATAGGTCTTGTTGGGCAGACCGGTCTCTTTCTCCGACCAGCCGTTGTCAATGAAGGTGAAGTCGAAGAGCGAACCCTCGAATTTCTCAACATTCATGAAGCTACCGAAATCGTCGCCCCACTCCTGGCACATATTCCACTCGTCCTCCCAGTTGTACTGAGCATCGCCGAAGTACATACGGTAACCCTCGGGGTAACCAGCGATGGTAACTTTGATCTGGATGTCGAATGCAGATGCGGAAACCTCCTCAACCGAGAAAGTGCTGTTGATATACTCGTAGATAACGATATCGTCGGGGTTGATGGTAGCACCCATACCCGAAGAAACATAAGGAGTTGCGAAGATAGTGTAAGCACCACCTACCTCAAAAGGAATAGGCTCGCCAGTGAAGCTGTCCACAAAGAAGTTCTTAAGAGCAACAGCGGTCTCGCCAGCTTCGTAGATGTTCTCGTAGCCGTAGGGGTAGTTACCCATATAGCCTTTGCCAAGCTCCTCTGCAAGCTGCTCCAAGGTGAACTCACCTTTGGGGAAGATACCTGCAATCAGAGGACGGGGATTCTCATAGATCTCGCCATCCCACTCCATAACCTCAATCATCTGGTTGTCGAAGATAACAGCGTCGGTGAACTCGTAAACGGGCTCCCAATTCTCATCGAAGCCGGTCATAACCTCACGCTGACCAAGGCTGATGTAAACACCTTTCTCCAACGAAACGGTGAGCTTACCAAGCATAACCTTACCCTCAGCGGTGATGGCAAGAATCTTGATGCCACCTGCCTGGGGAGCTACAGCGTCAGCTGCGGGAGCGGTTACAACAACTTTGTTCTTCAGAAGCTCAACGCCCCAACCCTCGGGCTGGTTGAGAAGCAACATATCCTTAACGCCGGTAGCCTTGATAGCAACAGCAACGGTCTCGCCTGCGTTCATAAAGATCTTGTTACCCTCTACGCTGAAAGCAACCTCCTCGGGAAGAGTTACGGTGAACACCTCGCCGCTGTTAAGGGTCATAATAAGGCTGCCGTTCTCAACAACAACGCTCTGGAACAAACCAGCGTCGCCGCCACCAAGCGAAATCCAAGTCTGACCACCGTCGAACGATACCTCGTTCACACCGCTATCGCCTACGCGAACCTGGGGAGCATCGTGACCCTCGGGAATCTCGGGCATAACAGCCTCGTGGTGGATAGCATAGCCATTCTCGTTTGCGTCGGTGAGTTTAACAACTACGCCGTCAACAATCTGAGCCCAGTAGTAAACGCCGTTCTCTTTAACAACGGTGAGAAGGCCCTCGTTGGTCTCTTTGTACTCGGGATAAACGGTAACAGTGTCACCATTTGCAAGGGTAAGAATCCACTCGCCGTCGGCATTTTTCTCTGCGTCTGCGATGACAATCTTATCCTCAACAGCCTCGATAGCATCGTTCACCTTTGCAATCTCGTCTGCGATAAGAGCTTTCAGAGCGTTCACCTCGTTGCCGAGTTTGATCTCCAAAGCCTCAACGCGAGCGGTAAGGTCGGCAATGCTCTCCTGGTTCTGCTGGATACCTTCGCGGAGCTCGGTATCGTCGTAGCACGACACACTCAGGGTGGCAAGACCTACAACGGCTGCCATTGCAAGAGCTTTCAGATTACGGAAAATTTTTTTCATAAAAAAAGTTTTTGGTTAATAAAAATAGGTAATTAATTGGTTTCCAATTATCTAAACCGCCTCCCACAGCCACACCCTACATAGGGCTGGCTGCGGGAATTCGGTTTATATCGCACAAATATAGAAATAAATACCGTATGATGTTACCTCGCAGAACAAAAATTCTTAACAAAAAGATAACATTGGCTTCTTTTCTTTCTATAATGTTCTACTATTCTGCTCTAATTATTTGCCCGAAGCTTTGGGGTGAGCGGAGAACTTGGCGTAGTCGAGAACTACCTCAACGCCCTCGCCACAAACCTCACCGAAGCGTACCGAACGACGGCCGGTCTCAACCTCGGGAAGCTCGCTTGCGCGAACCACATTGGTGCTACGCATAACGCTATTCAGAACCCTCTGGCGTGCCATAGGAGCCACCGATGCAGCGTTGTGCTCGTTGGGATAGTAGTAGCCCAGGTCGCGGAACTCGCCATCGGCGTAGATGAGGTGCTCGAGGTCACCGAATACGGGAGCGTCGGCGCTACCACCTACGGGGATACACAGAGCGATGTCACCGTGGTTTGCTGCAATCTCGGTCTGCAGACCATAGGTCTTGAGCGAGTACTCCATACAGAAGTTCTCCCAAGCGGGAAGCACATCTTTGTAGCGGAGTTTGTTCTTGTTGCCAAGATCCTTGAAGTTCAGTGCGGGATCGTTGCTTGCAAGATAGTAGAGCTGCATTGCATCCTCACCCATAGTGAACTGGAAGTAGGGAGTGCCGTCGTTTGCAACGCCACCTGCGATGCTTGCCTGGGGATTGTCGCCACCCTGGAGAGCCTCGGTCTTGGTGGATGCAAACTTAACCTCGCCGAGATAACCATTCCAGTCCTCTGCTACATAAGCGATGGTGTAGGTGGTATTAGGATCGAGAATGTCGGTCCACTTATCCCTACCGGTAGGCTCGGTGTACCAGTGGTTAGCCGAGTAGCCACCCATTTCAATCTCGCCATCAGCATAGAGGAACGAGAGGAACTCCTCGCGGCTCGAAGTGCCCTGAACGGGGATGTTCATACCCTCGCCGCCACCGAAGCCTTCGATGTACTGGAAGTGAATCTTCGAGGTCTTCTCGAAGTCGTAGGTAAACTCGATGTGTACCTGCTGAACGCCGGTGTGGGTGAGAGTCAGCTCTACGTTCTCGCTACTCTTCTCGGGCTGATCCTTGGTGATAGGTTTGGTCCTGATAACCTCGGTGAACTGGAGGGGCGAGAGCTCTTTGTACTGGTTCATTGCGGTCCAAACGATCACATACTCGGTGTCGGGCTCGCAAGTTACCCAAGGCTCGCTGATTTCGATGCTGCTACCGAGCAGCTCGTCGGTCTCACGGTTGTAGAGGTAGTTGGAGTTACCGAAGCCCCAACCATCCTGGTAGAGGAACTGTGCATACTCTGCAGCGGCGGCCTCGTCGTAGTTCTTGATATTCTCAGCCTCCTCGGGGCTCATAACCTTCATCACTGCAGCCGAGCAGTTCTTACCGAGCTCAACATTGAGCCAGAACAAACCGGCAGCAACGTGGTCGGTGTCCACGGTGATCTTCGAATAGGCATCCTCACTCTCTGCGGGGCGCTCCATAAGGTTGAACACCTTGCTCTGGAACTCGGGCGAGGGGGTGAAGTTCTTGTCCAGACCAACAGCGGTAGCCATCAGAGCAACCTCCGACGAAGCGGTGAGGCCAAAGTTGAGGTAGTAGGTCTGACCCTCCAAATCCTCGCGCGAGGTGGGATCATAGACAGCGTTACGCATAAAGTCGATGTACATCTTGTCGCCATAGGCATCGATGTAGGGCTTGAGGTCCTCCTCATTCGACACCCACTGGTAGAAGTACTTGCAATCGTCGTTGGGGATGTAGGTCACCTGTGCAGCGGTGTAGCTGGTGACAACATCAATGCCAACTGCGGGGCTACCGATAGGATCCTTGAAGGGGGTGCGAACGTAGCACAAGGTGAGGTCACCCTGGTCGCTACCCTCCGAGTCGAAGCAACCTACAGCTGCAATCACATACTCGCAATCGGGCACAACCTTAGCCTGTGAATAGGGGGTGTTCATCCAGTCGAACTCGTGGTTCATATAGTCCTCCATATTGTTCACCGAGAAGGTGTAGGCACCTGCACCCGATGCATCGAAGATGAAGCCGCGAATCATCGACTCAACAGTCTCTTTGCTGAGCTGTTTGCTCAAATCAACACCGCTCTGACGAGCATTCTCATAGAGCGAGTTGTAGAGGCGGCAGAGGGGGTAAACATCCAGACGGTAGGACTGAACGTTGGCACCGGGACGAACCTGGAACTTGAAGTTGTTGGTCTCTTTGCCGGTAATCTCGATGGTCACGCCATCCATACCACCCTCAACAAAGTCGGCAACATAGTCAACGGGGGTAACAACATCGGGGCGATAGATAGCCTCGGGACCGGTCACTTCGGGTTTGTTGGGGATTACGGGCTCATCGGTCTGGTTGTTGGGACCGCACGAAACGATGGTCAGAGCGGCAGCAACCGCCAGAAATGAAAGAAATTTTCTTGCCATTTTTTGTTTAGTTTTTTTTGGAATTGGGTTTTGTATTGATTCTTTTTAGTGGTTTTATCTTCTATTGGGCCAGATATTTGTAGTCCACAGATTCTCCGAGCTCACACGCTGCCACATTGTTGACATAGCCGTTCTCGGTGATTGCCAGAGCCACAATGGTCATATCCTCCACCTTCCACTCGTCGGGCAGGGTGTAGGTGTAGCTCTTCACGCCCTCCTGCTCGGCAGCCAAGCTACCCAGCGACTCGCCCTTGTAGTTGGAGTTGACAAGTGCGCGGACAACGTGCTGATGGTTGAACTCGGCGTGGGTAATGGAGCCATCCTTCTGGGGTGCGATAATGTCATCCTCAACGAGGTAGACGCTCACCGAATATTTGCCTGCAAGCTCTGCAAAAAGGCTCACATCCATCTTCAACTCCCTGCCACTCAATGTGCTCTCGATCTTCACGTCGCACTGTGCGGGGAAATCATCAATCGAACGGTTGAACGAGGGGACAATGTCGCCCACGTTATCCGAGAGGCTGCCTGCATCCCTCAGATCGGTGACGAACGAGGGGAAGCCTACCAAGCGGAAGTCGTTGAGAATCTGCGAGGTCAAGGCCAGACCCATAGGGTCCTCACCCTGAGTATTGTCGTGCAAAGCAAGCATATGCACAATATCCCTCCACTCCTTCTTGTCCACAAAGTATTTGAGTTTGGTCATTCCATCGGGGCAGAAGGTACACCAAGCGCCGGTGAGGTCCATCACGCAGATGTGGCGTTCGAAGCGACTCTCGTGGCCTCCCACAGGCTCGGTGGCGGTGATCTTCACCTCCTCCGAAGCTTGGTCTTTGTAGATGGCCTGGAAAACATACTCACCCACCTCGGTGGTGGTAAAAGGGTTGCCGCTCCAGCTCAGCTCGGGGTGGCTGATAATGTAGATCTGTGCCTCGTGGGTCACATTGGAGGCACCATAGAGCACCTCGAACCTGACGCTCTGCTCGCCATCGGCAACGATGGTTGTGGCGCTGGGAACGAGGCTCACCTTCACCTCGCCATCGTCGCTCTGACCGTGGCAGCCCGCAAAGCCGAAGGTAAGGGCAGCCAAAAGAGCAATTTTCTGAATAAGTTTCATAAGTATTTATCTATGCTATTATCTACAAATTTCACTAAACATCCAGATGCTCATAGTCAGCCGACTCGCCAATCTTACACTCGGCGCAGTTGTTGACAACATAGGTGTTGCCACCGTCGTAGCTCACAAAGGCTGCAACGATAACCCTCATATTCTCAGCCACGCACTCATAGGGAATCTCCATCTCGCGTGTGGCAATAGTCTCAACACCCACCTGCACGGGTACGCCGTCGTTCATAACAGCGCCATAGACATTCTCCGACGAGGTAGCCCTCAGCACATTGTTGTGCTCATAGAGGCCGCTATAACCCTCCTGCACATCCATCACCTTATCCTCTACGAGGAAGATCTGGTAGCGATAGGTTGCGGGGATATTGGAGGTCACCTTTGCAGTGATGGTGGTCTTACCACCCTCCACGGGGCTACTCTCCACAGCCACACCGCAAGTGGCGGGATACTCCTGCTGCACCAACTCGAGAATCTCCACGATTTCACCAAGACCGGAAACGGTGATGTAGTCGTCGTCGATGATGAGGTTGGCGTTGAATTGGGGCAGACCCTGACGTTTAATCTGCTTGTAGTAGGCAGCGGTCATAGGGTGGGTCATATCGTCTACGTTGTTGAAGTTCTGGTGGAACGACACAACCGACAGAGCGATGGGACCGGGCAACTGATCCTTCACCACCTTGAGGTTGGTGCTCAACGTGGGGCAGTTCACACAGCCGGTGGAGGTGAACTGGAGGCCGAGGATGCGCTGCACATAGAGAGCCTGTGTGCCACCGCTCTGTGCGGGCACAACAGTCACGGTCACATAGTTGTCCGATTTATGCTTCACGCCGTCGCGGAAGAACTCTGCGCGGAAGGTGTAGGTCGCCGCCACAACGCTCGAGAAGGTCGAGATACCATACTGCATATAGGTCTCCTTACCCTCGTAGGCGCGCACGAGCTGGAGGGTCTTAGCGGTGCTAACATCCTCCTGACCGAACATAATGCGGAAGTTCACGACATCGCTACCATTGGCAACAATTTCGCTCTTGTCGGCAAAGATGCGGAGCACGCCATCGGGCACCACATCGTCGCCCTCGTCGCTCTGACCGTGGCACGAACCGAGCATCAACGATGCTGCAACCACGGCCGCCAAAGCGAGATACTTGAAGATTTTTTTCATCTCTTACTATCTACAAATCAACTATTTATTCTTTTCTCAAAGAGTTTCGATTAGTTGTACTGATAGTCGGCAGTTTTGCCAATAGCGCAAGTGTTTGCGTTGTCTACCATACTAACGCCGGCAGCGTTGCTATGTGCAAACACTACGACCTTGTAGTTGGAGGGGTTGAAAGATACGCTCACGCCCTTGAAAGGATCCACCTTGAACTCAAAAGTCTTGGTGAACTCCTCGCCTGCCTTGAGCTCCACTGCGGTAGCCTCGTCGAGGGTGATGTAGTTGCTCGAAACGGCAGCCACAACATCGTTGTAGATGCTCTCGGTACCGTTCTGGCTGGGCTGATTGTCGGCCAAAACTGCATAGCCGAGGTCGAATTTGCCATCCTTCGAAGCTGCAACCGAAGCGGTGATAACGGTGTTACCCTGACCATCCATAGTTGCCTCGGAGATCTTCACGCCACAAGTTGCGGGATAGTTCAACATCTGACCCTCGATGGTGCTGTTGAGAATCGACTCACTGCGCTGACCGCTACCGAATGCCATATCATACACAGCATAGGGATAGCCGGCACCGCCAAAGTTAACGCACATATACGAACCCAAGTCATAGTTCTGCCTATTGGGCCAAGGAAGTGCATAATCGTCATCTGCGTGAACAGCCATAACAATAACATTGTTGCCGTTGACGCCTTCGCGGAGCAGTTTGAGGCCCTTGGTCATATCGGGGCAGTAGCCACACCAAGTTGCGGTGAGCTGGTAGACGCACACCTTGTGGACATATTTCTCATACTTGGCACGGTTCTGCGAGGTGAAGGTTACCTGATTCTGGGTCTTCTTACCGCGAACGGTAGCATAGAAGGTGTACTCACTGTCGCGGATGGCTGCGAAGGTTTTGGTGCCCTTCTCCAAACGTTTGTCGGACTTGGCATCAACAAAGTATACATACTTGAAGGTGCTTGCATCGAGGGTAACATCGTTACCGTTCTCATCAAGCACGCTGAAGGTCACGCAATCAACGCCGTCTGCCTCAATGGTCTGTTTGTCGGCTACGATAGTGTAGGAAGCACCGCTGGGCTCGGGCTCAGGATCATCGGTGGAATTAGAGCTACCACAAGCCACAAGGGCGAGAGTAGCAAAAGTTGCGAAAAGGAATTTGTTGAATTTCATAATTAATAATATTAAATATAGGTATTGTTAATTCTGTTTTGTATCGCTTAGAACGAGGTCGAAACAACGAGGTTACCACCTGTGTAGGCGGGCATCAAGCGGCATACGCCACCCGAGCACACCATACCTGCACGGTTGCGGCCATAGCTGAGTGCCACGCGGGTGCGACCTGCGGTGTAGCTGAAGCCAGCGTTGTAGTAGTGGATTTTGGTGTCGCCGTGGTTGAACATATCGCTCACAAAGAGGCTCCACGAGGGGGCAAAGTTCACCTCCACGAGGCCCGACATCCAATCCTTCTGATCCTCGAAGGTCGTCAGGTAGGCCAACTCCATACGGGTGGAGAAGGAGGGAGTGAACTTATAGAGCAGGTCGGCCACAACCATATTGGAGAGCCAAGTACCCTTGCCCACGCCGTGGGAGTGGTTGTACTCCTGCATTGCATAGAGGAGCTGCATCTTGAACTTCTTGGAGATCTGTTTCTCCACACCCACATTGACATTGCGCCACAAGAGGGTCTTGGGCATAAAGGAGCCCTCCTCCTTAAGGTTGTAGTAGGTCGAGAAGTTGAAGTTGACCTTCATACCCCTCCTACCGCCAAGGGCAGTGCCACGACGGAAGTTGTAGTAGACATCGAGCTGACCACCAATCTCACCACTATTGATGTGACCGGCTGTGGTACCGGGCTGGGGAATGTAGGGGTTGAGGTTGGTGATGGCATAGGAGTACTGCGCGCACAAAGCAGGGAGGTAGTTGAGCGCATTGTTGGTCTCGGTGGAGCCGTAGGATACTTTCGACTCCATCCACTCCATACGACGGGCCGAGAGGTTCACACCCAAGCCGCCACCGCTGTAGGACATCTCCAGAAGCTGTGCATTGCCATTTTTGATGAGGTTGGATTTGCCGTCGATGAGGATGTTGGGGTTGGAGTAGATTTTCTTGCCGCCATCGATATACTCGGCCTTCACAAGGAAGCCGTTGTGCTCAAAATTCACACGCGCCGAGTAGCCCAGAGTGGAAGCCTCGGCACCTGCCTCCTCCTGGATGGGGTTGACAGGCTCATAGCGATTGAGCAGCGAACCCTCGAGCGAGAGGCTTGTAGCCCCCATACCGAGCAGATTGGAGAGCGAGAGCGAGCCATCCACACCCCTCACCTGGGTCTCCTTGGCGGGTTCCATACCCAAGCGGGGAGCACCCCAGAGGGCTTTGATGGAGGCGATGTCCTTGTAGTGGTAGGAGACACGCGCACCCATAAGTGCGGTGTTCATACCGAGGGTGCGGTCCTCGTAGGTGCGGAAGAGGATGCCGCTACCGAATTGGTCGTAGAAGGTACCTGCCGTCACGGCAAAGTCGCCATCGGTCCACTGCATATAGTAGTTGGTGAGCTTTGCGCCCTCGAGGTTACCGGGGTAGCCAACCAGCGCGGGCTGGTAGGTCTCGAGCTGCAAGCCGGCCGAGAAGCCTCCTGCATAGTAGTCGGCCTTGAGGTAGTTGTTCGATGCGAAGTTACCATCAGGACGCTGTGCATTGGTCACCGCATCCTCCGAGTAGAGGATGGTGTTGCTCTCAAAGGAGCCAACAAGATAGCCCTTGCCGTCACCCTGCGCCCAAGCGGAGATGAGCGAGAGGGAAGAGAGCAAGATTGCCGTCAGAATTCGTTTCATTTGTCGAGTCGAGTCGTAGTTTATTCTGTTTTGTGCGTGTAATTCTCGTTGGGGTCGTCGAGCGCCTACTGAAGTTTCTTGATTACCTCGAAGAGCTCATACTCACCGCCGGGGGTGTAGCCGGTGTGGGAGTAGACGATCTTACCGTCTTTGTCGACAACATATACCTGGGGGGTGAACTGCACATTCATTGCGCGTTTGAAGTCGCCATTTTTGTCGTAAACCAGGGTGTAGTCACTCCAACCGTGGCCCTCTGCAAGCGAACGAGCCTGTGCGGTGAAACGTGCGTCGTCGGTGGAAACAGCCACAATGCGGAAGTTTGCCTCCTCGATCCAATCGGGATAGAGTTCGTTGATGGCGTCGAGCTCGCGGATGCAAGGTTTGCAGGTCACAGCCCAGAAGGAGATGATCATAGGGGTCTTGCCGTCGACAAGCTCGGAGGTGTTGAATACTTTGCCTTTGCCATCCTCAACTTTTACGGAAGGAATCTGAGCCATTGCGACCGAGCTAATGAGCAGCATCAGGGCTGCGAAAATCATTTTTTTCATAGTTGAAAAGTGTTTTAAGAATTATACTAATTTTATGTTCATTTTTTCCATCTTCAATTACCCATTCCGCCGCCATTTGAGGTACCTCCCACCTCCCCGACAACAGTTAAGCAATTTGGGGACAAAGATAGAAATTTCTATTGCTCCTGCAAACAATTCCACTTGTTTTTATAAATTTATTTATAACACCCCCCGACGGCCGTTTCGCGTCATCTTCGGCGCCACATTCCACCCCAAACCCTCCACACCTCCACACAAAGCACTACAAAAATAGAGGGGACCGATGTCAAAAAACGGACAAAAAGTTAGGTAAAACGAGGGAAAATCCATATATTGCCGCCGCAAAATTGCCTCAAAAGGGCAAAGTGTCAATGTAACCGCAATAACAAACATAACTAACCAATTATTTTACAACATTTTATGAAAAAATTTTTCCGTTTTGCGACGCTCCTCACCAGCGTTGTCGCAATGGTAATCGCGGGCTGTACCCCCACTCCCCCCGAACCCCCCGTACCCACCGACCCCTTTGAGGGAGCATCGCTCTCCATCAAACTCGTGGGCGCCGACATCAACACAGCAACCGTGGCTGTGAATGCAGAGGTTATCAAAATTGCCGGCTACATCATCGCCCCCGCAAGCGAGGAGACCACAGCACCCACTCCCGCAGAGATTTTCGAGAAAGGTACCCTCGTTGCTCTCGAGGCGGAGGCCGACACACAGGTGACTTTCCGCAACCTTGAGGCCGACACCAGGTATGACGTATATTTTGCAGGCCGAATCACCGCCGACAAGGTGTGGAGCGAGGTTAAGAGCTTCTCGTTCAAGACCGCCGCAGAGCCTGTCATTCCCGTTCTGACCGCCAAACTCATCGGCACCGATGCCACCTCCGCAGAGATTCAGCTCTACGCCGAGAACATCTCGCGCATCGCCTATGTTGCCACCGCAGTTGAGGATTCGTCGGTTGCTCCCGAGGCTCCCAAGTTGCAGGTGATCTTCGCAACCGGTAAGACCGCAGAGCTCGTTCAGGGTGACAACACTCTTATCGTGAAGAACCTTCTTCCCAAGACCGACTACGTAGTATTCATCGCAGCCGAAATCGCCGGCATCGAGGAGTATATGGAGGAGGTTGTGGTTGTTAAGCACATCCGCACCACCGACTTCGCCGACGACATCAACGTGCGCGACATCAACTACCGCGGTTTCACCGTTGACGTGAGGGTTGATCCCCGAGTTAAGGAGCAGAACCATATGATCAAATGGGCCACCGCCGACCTCTTTATGTACAATATGAACTCTGTGAGCGATTTTGACTACGCAATGATGAACCTCCACGACAATGCTTGGGGCGGTATGAACCTCTTCAACGAGAGCCGCTCGCTCATCATCGACGAGGAGCACAGCTACCTCTACGGTCCCGATGGTCAGATCGAGAACTGGTACTATGAGTCGATCGTTCCCGGTCAGCCCCAGGTAGTCATCTTCGGCGAGTTTGCCCGTGGCGAGAGCCAGTGGGGCTGGGGCTACGGCTACTACAAGCCTATGTTCGACGCTCAGCAGTATATGATCGACCAGAGCGAGAACCCCAACGAGAGGCTCGACGAGGCTCCCTATTGGAGCGGCTTCTACCAGCACCTCGACGTTCAGGTTCAGAAACCCGAGCCCATCTCGGAGGACCTCATCAACGTGGAGATTGAGAAATTCCCCGACGATGCTCTGATCAAAATCTCGGCCGACAAGTCGATTGACCTCGTTTCTGTGATGGTTATGAGTGAACTCGAGTACAACTCGGCTATGCAGTATATCAAACCCGAGCACCTCCAGTGGTTCAGCACCTCGCTGATGGGTGCATACCAGGGTGTTTCGATGCAGGTTGACCCCTGGGGTGAGGGTATGCAGGGTTCGCTGATGACCGCCATCAGCCAGTTCCTGCTCGACATCCCCCGCGAGTCGAAATTCTGGGTGTACGTTGTAGGTATGCGTGGCGACTTCAACGGCGACGGCTACCTCGATGGCAACGAGCAGGTATGCGAGGCCTATGAGTTCTACCTGCCCCAGCCCACCAAACCCGCTCCCGAGATTGTGGTTACCGCACTGGAGTCCACCTCGCCCTTCGAGGTTAGCTTCAATGTGAAGTGCCCCACCAAGGACGCCTACCGCGGCTGCTCGATTTCCAACTACGAGAAAGAGTGGTTGATGACCGGTATGAGCGGCGCAGAACTTCTGGAGGCCTACGGCGAATACTTCGCATTCAGCTCCGTGGAGCTCGCACGCATCAACTCCGACGAGGGTCTGACCGTTACCTACCCCTCGCGTCCCAATGAGAACAACTACTTCGCAGCTATGGTTGCCAACGACGAGGGTACCGAGACCTACTCGGAGACCGTCATCGCAAGGTCGCTCAGCGAGCCCGCTAAACCCGCAGTTGACAGCGCACTCTTCGAGAGCCTCCAGGGTGAGTGGACCGCAAGCGCCAGAGTTACCTACTCGCTCTACAACGAGGAGACCGAGCAGTACGACGTCTTCAACGAGACCCAGAGCTGCCCCGTAACCATCGGCAACTTCGAGTATCCCGAGCAGCTCACCGAGGAGGATTATGCAACCTTCCAGCGCCACGGTGTGAGCCGCGAAACGGCCGACGTATACTACGCCGAGTTCAAGGCTGCTGCCAAGACCTTCATCGACAACACCCGCGCACAGAACCGCATCCTGATGAATGGTTTCAACTTCAGCGGCGAGCTTGAGCCCTACTATGCATACGCAGATCCCTACAGCCTCTTCACTTCCGACACCTACAACGGCTACACCAGCGAGATGCCCATCTACGACTTCGGTCCCAAGTGGTATCTTGAGGTTGCTGCCGACGGCACCGTTACCGCTCCCTTCAACGTGAACTACTTCACTCCTATGTCGAGCTGGTACACCACCTCGCAGGCAATCTATGAGTCGCACTTCATCGCCTACGAGCCCACCACCGGCACCACCGCTGGTTATATGGGCGATGCTGAGGGTAACGCAGTGAACGGTCAGTTCCCCGTGGAGGTTTCCGAGGATGGCAACACCATCACCGTTAAACCCTTCGAGTACAGCGGCCTCAACTTCTATCCCAACTCGGCTATCTACTTCGGTAGCGGTCAGTATCAGCTGGGCGTGAAGGTTGTATCGGAGATCACCCTCACCCGCAACACCGCAGCCACCGAAACTCCTGCCAAGGCTATCCGCAAGAGCGGCAAGCTCGAGCGCGAGCGCATCCAGTCCGCTCAGGAGATCAAGACTCCCGCACGTCCCGCAAGCCGCGCCGCATTCGGCCCCGTGAAGGAGTACAAGAAGGTGGAGAGCACTATGAACCTCACCAAAGAGCAGAGGGGCAAAGAGTGGTTTGAGACTCGTCGCAACGCCGGCCGTCGCTAAACCGCTATAGCTCAACGACTAACAACCCAATCAGTAACCTCTCTCCGGAGGGGTTACTGATTGCCAATTTACGGAGGAGAACTATTCCTCTCCCCGAACCACAACAAGACATTAAACTACAAAAAAGATGAAGCGACTTATTTGTTCCCTGCTTGCAATGTGCTCCATAGCAGTTGCAGGCGCACAGATTCCACTCGCAGGCGGCTCCCTCACAGGTAGTCTGGAGTCGAACTCCATCTACTACCTCGACGACAGCGTTCTGGGCGATAGAATGATGCCCTTCGGTAGCAACGACTACATCAAACTCGCCTACTACAATGGCCGCTGGAGCGCAGGCCTGCAGGGCGATGCCTACCTGCCCGCACTGACCGGCTACGACGACATCCGCAACGCCGGTGCCATCGACCCCAGATTTGTACTCTCGCAGATTTTTGTGAGCTACCGCGGCAATTGGTTTGAGGCCACCGCCGGCGACTTCTTTGAGCAGTTTGGCAGCGGTCTTGCATTCCGCAGCTTCGAGGATAGGCAGCTCGGTATGAACAGCGCCACCCAAGGCTTGAGGTTCACCGCCACCCCCATTGAGAACCTCTCGATCAAGGCCTTCGCAGGCCGTCCCCGCCTGGCCGTGTTGAACCACGCAGGCTCGATGGTGATGGGCCTTGACGCCAGCTACAACCTCTCCTCCGCCCTGGGTTGGCAGGAGACAATGCTGGCCGTGGAGGGTAGCTATGTCAATCGCTACGAAAGCCTCTCGAAGGAGGGTAGCGAGGATTTCTTCGGCGACAACATCTTCGAGAACGCAGGTCTCACTTCGCCTATGACCCACCTCTTCTCGGCAAGAACAGCATTCGACTGGAACAGCCTCAGCCTCAAAGGTGAGTTTGTGGGTAAGACCACCGACCTCTCGGAGGCAATGGATATGGAGGCACACGGAGGTATGGCACTGCTCGGCGAGGCCTCCTACAGCGTGGGCAAATTCAACGTGATGGCTCAGGGTCGCTACCTGAAAAATATGGGCACCCGCCTGACCCTCTACGACACCTCGCTCGGCAATGCTCTCAACTACATCCCCGCACTCACCCGCCAGCACACCTATCTGCTCGCAAACCTCGAGCCCCATCAGGTGAACACCCACAGCGAGGTGGCTGCACAAGCCGATTTCTACTACTCCATCCGCAATAAAAAAGATCGCAGGAACTTCTGGCGCTTCCACGCAAATATGTCGTGGGCACACAACTACGAGTTCGACAACCTCACTTGGATGGATGTGAACGTGGACATTGAGCGCCAGTGGAACAAAGATTGGAAGGGAACGTTTATGTACTCTATGCAGAAACGCAACCCTATGAAGGGCTTCACCGACCTCATCTACACCTCCCACATCTTTGTGGCCGACGTGACACACAAGATCGACCGCCGCAATTCGGTGCGTGCCGAGCTTCAGTACCTCTTCTCCAACGACTACGAAGGTGACTGGATGGCAGCCCTCGTGGAGTACAACCTCTCGCCCTCGTGGAGTTTCTTCGTGAGCGATATGTACAACCACCAGCGCATCGAGACCTTCAACGACAAGGTGAACTACTACAGCGTGGGCGCAAGCTACACCCACGGTCGCTCGAGGTTCCAGCTCAGCTATGGTCGCAACCGTGCAGGTATGGTATGCTCGGGTGGCGTGTGCCGCTACACCCCCGCCTACACAGGCTTCAACCTGCTGGTTAGCTCTTCGTTCTAATGAAACATAACCAATAATGATAGAAAAAGTGATGAAACTTATCAAATTAATCGCACCACTCGCGGCTTTGGCAATGGTAGCTTGCGGTCCTACCCCCAGCAACACCCCGAATGACCCCGAGGGCAATGGCTTCAAAGTGAAGGCTTCGACCCTCGTAATTGCTGCCGACGGCCAGGACGCTGTGCAGTTCACCGCAACCTTCGATGGCGTAGCACTGCTCGCCTCGGATGTCACCGCAACCGTCAATGGCGAGGCAGCCGAGTTGCCCGAGTTGAAATTCTCCACCACAACTGCCGGCAAGTATGCCATCGAATTTGGCTACAAGGAGCACAAATCGGAGATCTTCAACATCGAGGCTGTCAAGGCCGGCGGTCTGGACCTCTCGCCCAACGACGAGCAGGGACTCACCCTCCGCGCAACCACCACCGTATTCCAGAAAAATGTGGATGAGTGCCTCATCATTGTGCGCTACAAAGGCGAGGTAATCGACCCCTCGAAGGTGACCTTCTACGACCTCGACAGCAACGAGGAGGTTGTCCTCGAGTCGAAAGATGTCACCGACGTGAATGGCGACACCTACAAACTCGCCATCTACGCACCCACCGAGATTGGTACTCGCAGCATCTGGGCTGGTCGCAACAGTGGCCCCGGTGACAGCCGCGACAAACCCCTCACACTCACCGCTGTGGACTTCGCTATTCCCTCGAGGGCCATCGACCCCGATCCCGCAAACACCTCCTTCAAGAAGAGGATGTTCATCACCCAGTTCACCGGCACCGAGTGTGGCTACTGCCCCTTCTTCATCGCAGCACTCCACACCCTCTCGGAGGAAGAGGATTACAACGACAACTACGTTCTGGCAGCCGTGCACACCTACTCGAGCAACGATCCTATGTATCCCGTTGACTACAGCGACGTGGACAAGACTTTTGGCGTGAGCCAATACCCCACCGTGATTTGCGATATGAAGGTTTCGCTCAGCAACGCCGGCTACGAGAGGAATCTCAGCCAGCTCCACAACCAGATCAACAACTCGGTTGCGGAGCCCGCCAAGGCAGGCATCTCGGCCAAGATCGACTACGCCGACGGCTTCATCGTTGCACGCGCCACAGTCAAGGCAGCCGAGGAGGGCAACTACCGCATCGGTGCTTGGCTCGTGGAGGACGACATCCACGGTATGCAGTACAACAATGGTTGCAAGGTGGAGGGTGTGGACTTCAACACCCACGAGGCAGCATTGCGTATCCCCGACAGCAAACCCGACGGCTCGAGCCACTATGCCGGCCACTTGCTCGGCACCCTGGCCGCAGGTGAACTTAGCGACTACGTTTTCGTGATGGAGATGAAGGAGGACGCAAACAACATCGACAACCCCAAGAAACATTGGAAGTCGGAGAATTGCCGCCTTATTTTCTTCGTAACTGTCGAGACCGCATCGGGTACCTATGTAACCAACGTTGTGGAGAACGACAACCTCACTCAGACTATCACATTTGAGTACAAATAGTCTGCTACGCATAGCAATTAGCAGAAGGGCAGCCCGCAAATTGGGCTGCCCTTTTACTTTGAGATGGAAGGCTTCTTCGACCCCGAGAGGATTTACCCTTTTTGGGCATCGTAGAAAAATGAGGATATAAAAGTTGGAAATTCATATAAAAAACCATACATTTGTGTGATTTACCTGATGGACTTGGCGTATGGCAGACAACTATCTGGAGAAAAAGATGGAGGAATTCAGAGCAGGTAGTGGGGTCAAAAACCCGAAAACACACACCTCTTTGGGCCGACTGATGGAGAAAAATCGTAGCTACCGCGGCTACGACAACACCTTCGTCGTACGTCCCGACCAACTGCGTCGCATCATTGAGGTGAACACCAAAATCCCCTCCGCACGCAACTCCCAAGCCCTGCGCTTCCGCCCCGTGACCCACGAGGAAGCCCACAAAGTGCTCCCCCACATCCGTCTGGGAGGCGCCCTGAAGGAGCTGAAACTCCCCTTCCCCGGCACCGAACCTCGCGCCTTTGTCGTCATCTGCTCCGCCACCCCCACTCCCGACCACTACACCTACATCGACCTCGGCATCTCGGCACAGAGTATGCTGCTGCAGGCCGTGGAAATTGGTCTGGGCGGCATCTGCATCGGCGCATTCGACAAGGGAGCCGTGCGCGAAGCCCTCGGATTGGAGCTGGAGCCGCTGTTGGTGGTTGCCATAGGCAAACCCGCCGAAACCATCAAGTTGGTGGAGATAGGTGCCCAGGAGAACAAAAACTATTGGCGCGATGAGCAGGGAGTACACTATGTGCCCAAAATTGCCATCGACGAACTCATCATCAAATAGGGAAAAAGAGAATAGGAACAATAATATTGAATAACACTTAATTTAGAAACTTACTATGAAGAAAACTTTGGTCGACCTTTTCGAAGAGTCTGTTGCCAATTATGGCAATAATGTTTTCCTGAAAGAGAAAATCGGTAAAACTTGGACCGATACCACCTACTCGCAGACCCGCGATATGGTCTACGAGATCGGTGCAGGTTTCGTGAAATTGGGCGTAGCACCCAAAGACAATATGTCGCTCCTCTCGGAGGGTAGGAATATGTGGATCATCACCGAGCTGGCAATGTTCTACGCAGGTGCAGCCAACGTGCCCCTCTCCATCAAACTCGAGGAGAGCAACGACCTCACCTTCCGCCTGAAACACTCCGACACCAAGTGGATTGTGGTTTCGCAGGGTCAGCTCCCCAAAATCCGCCGCATCATTGGCGAGCTTCCTCTGGTGGAGAAGGTTATCGTCATCGACCCCATTGAGGACTTGCAGGAGAAGGAGATGACTATGGACCAAGTGAGGGCTCTGGGTCGCGAGCTTCTGGCCACCGACAAGGAGAACTTCCTGAAGATCGGTCAGGCCATCCAGAACGACGACCTTGCCACCATCACCTACACCAGCGGTACTACCGCCGACCCCAAAGGCGTTTGCCTCTCGCACCGCAACTACACCGCCAACGTGGAGCAGGCACTCACCCTGATGGATATCGGCAGCGATTGGCGCACCCTGATTATCCTCCCCTTGGACCATTGCTTTGCACACGTTGTGGGCTTCTACATCTTTATGCACAAGGGCGCACAGGTTGCCACCGTGCAGGCTGGTAAGACCGGTGCAGCAACGCTGAAAAACATCCCCATCAACATCAAGGAGATCAAACCCCACATCATCCTCTCGGTGCCCACTCTGGCCAAGAACTTCAAGAAGAACATCGAGACCAACATCAAAGCCAAAGGTAAAACCGTTGAGAAACTCTACAATTGGGGCCTCAAGAACGCCATCATCTACAACGGCAACAGCGACAAAGAGCGCGGCAAAGGCTTGCGCGCATTGCGCAAACCCCTGGTGTGGCTCTTCGACAAGATCATCTTCTCGAAAGTACGCGATGGCTTCGGTGGTGAGTTGAAATTCTTTGTGGGCGGTGGCGCACTGCTCGACAAGGAGTTGCAGGTCTTCTTTATGGCTGTGGGTATGCCTATGTTCCAGGGCTACGGTTTGAGCGAGGCAACCCCCGTGATCTCCTCCAACGGTCCCCGCAGGTATCAGTTTGGCTCGAGCGGCGTGATGGTCAAACCCTTCGAGATGAAGATTTGCGACCCCGATGGCAACGAGCTTCCCGAGGGCGAGAAGGGCGAGATGGTCTGCAAAGGCGAGAACGTGATGATGGGCTACTGGAAAAATGCCAGCGCCACTGCCGAGACCGTCAAGGATGGTTGGTTGTACACCGGCGATATGGGTGCCGTGAAGGGCGACCTGCTTTATGTATATGGTAGGTTCAAGAGCCTTCTGATTGCCGCCGACGGCGAGAAATATTGCCCCGAGGGCATCGAGGAGGCCTACGTTTCGACCTCGAAGTTCATCGACCACGCCATTCTCCACAACAATCAGGACCCCTACACCACCCTGCTGATTTCGCCCAATAAGGATGCAATGAAGGCTGCTCTCGAGCCCCTGAAACTCTCACTTGATAGCGAGGAGGGCCAGAGGAAGATTGTTGAGATGGTGCAGGCCGACCTGAACGAGTACAAGAAGGGCGGCAAGTATGAGGGTCAGTTCCCCGAGCGTTGGTTGCCCGCAACCTTTGCTCTGCTCGACGAGCCCTTCACTGAGCAGAACCACCTGATCAACTCCACTATGAAGGTCGTTCGCGGTAAGGTGGAGGAGCACTTCGCAGACCGCTTGGAGGCAATGTACACCCCCGAGGGCAAGGACATCTACTACAACGTGGGTCGCTTCTAAACCCTCTCTGAAGCATAAAAATGAGCAGGAGCCGCAAGGTTCCTGCTTTTTTTGGACAAAAATGTCATATATTTCAAAAAATATTTTATAACTTTGTAAAAGTAGAGATTTTTGTAATAGCTACAAATAGGACACGAAAAACATTTATCCATTCACTAAAACCTAATTCTTATGAAAAAACTCCGTTTATTCTCCACATTGATGCTCGCTGCGGCGGCACTATTCGCAGTTAGTTGCGGCGACAAACCCGAACCAGATCCCGAGCCCAAACCCGAGCCCCCTACCCCCGAGCCCGTGGAGCTTACCTTTGAGGTGAGCATCGGCGAGGTGACCAAATCGTCGGTTGTCTACTCGGTTGTTCCCAGCGACAAAGAGGCTACCTACTTGTCGATCGTGGTGCCCGAGAGTATGCTCGACGAGTCGGGCGTGGGCGAGAAACTCGCAACCGACATTCTTGCCGAGCTGAAGAATATGGCAGCAGGCAGCGGTAAGACTATGGATGAGTATATGCCCACCATCACCGCCAAAGGCGACCTCAACAACATCACCACCGACGGCCTCGCCGCAGCTTCCGACTACTCGCTCGTAATATTCGGTCTGGACGAGAAGTGGGAGGCAACCACCCTTCCCAACTGCACCCCCTTCACCACCGAGGAGGTTGAGGTTGTTGCTTGCACCTTCGAGGTGATCCCCACCGTTGAGGGCACCACCGCAACCATCCAGGTTACCCCCTCCGACAAGAGTGTGAAATACCACCTCTTCATCGTGGAGTATGCTATGTTCGACGCCTACACCAACCCCGAGGGTCAGTACAAAATGAGCGTTGGCGATTTCTATGCAGCATACCTCGACAGCGAGCTCCAGAACTACCTCGCACAGGGCTATCCTATGGATATGCTTTGGGATGGTCTCTTCTACAGTGGCGACGTTAAGCTCCAAGCCAAGAACCTCAATGCCAACACCGACTATGTTTATATGGTTGCTACCGGCGCTTATGAGGATGGTCAGATCTATGTGACCTCGGAGCCCACCTACGACACCTTCACCAGCGGCGATGTTGCCACCTCGGACCTCACCTTCGAGATTCAGCTCTCCAACCCCGAGACCAACCGTTTCGACCTGAAGATTATCCCCAGCAACCTCGACGAGCCCTTCACCTGGATTCAGGGTCCCTACGATGGCGTTTCGACCGACCAGGAGCTTGCCGACGCATTCATTGCACAGAACAAGAGCTGGCTCGATATGGGCTTTATGACCTACAAAGGTGTGCAGGACTACACCGAGGCAGGCCCCAACTACAAATACAAAGTTGATTCGCCCGACACCGAGTACTATGTGATGGCTATCGGCTACGCCGGCGGCCCCACCACCGCTCCCACCGTGGCTAAAATCCGCACCCTCCCCGCTCCCAAGCCCGAGGACGCCACCTTCCAGCTCACCGCACACTCGGCTACTGCCTATGGCTTCCAGGTGGATGTTGATTCGTCGGACCAGAGCACTGCATACGTCTTTGGTACCTGCGAGGACGGCACTTTCAACGAGGCTGAGATTTGCGAGACTATGGTTGCAGAGTTCCAGTATCTCTACGAGATGATGGTAGCTTGGGATCCCACCTACACTATGGCACAGGTGCTCGGCACCTACGCTTGGAAGGGTGACTACACCATCGACTCCTCTGCCACCGAGCCCGGCAAGACCTACACCGCATTCATCCTCGCCTTCAATCAGGATGGCACCGTGGCTAAGGTTCACACCTATCCTTCGATCGTGACCACTCCCGAGGTTGGTTCGGTAACCCCCACCCTCGAGCTCGTGGGCTACTACTCCGGCGATGAGGAGAATGGCGCACTCTTCGGTCAGCCCGACGCTACCGCAGGTATGGCTATCACCGTTGTTAAGTTCGGCAACCTCGATGCAGCTTCCTACCTCTACCACAGCACCAGCTACGACACCACCATCCCCACTCTCTCCGACGCTGAGATCTACAACGGCCTCTATTGGAGCCAGCAGAGCATCTCCACTCCCTACGGATTCTACGTGATGGATTGGACCTACACCCAGTATGTTGTCTCCTATGCTCTCGACGCATCGAGCCAGCCCGGTGGCGTTGCACGCTTGGAGGTGACCCCCACCGCAGAGAACAAGAGCCCCTACAGCGAGCTCGAGGCTCTCGTGAAAGAGCTCAACTCGAAGTCTGAGGTATTCTCGCCCAGCAAAGAGAACATCCGCGTAGAGCGCGCCGGCACCATCCTCAACAAGAAGACCACCAACAGCGTCTTCAACGGCACTCTCGAGAACGCAGAGGTTGAGCTTCCCGCAACCATCTCGCGTCCCGCAGAGGCTAAGGCTATGGATCTGACAAGCCTCCGTGCCCTCAAGGCTATGAGCGCTGTTCGCACCCGCTAAGCGATCTCCCGCAATAATCAACCCCACGCTCTTCCCCCGAGAGGAGCGTGGGGTTTTTGTGTGCAGATGGCTCTTCCCCGAGTGACGCACCAATGGCAGCCATAATCGTCACCAAAAACGGACGGCACAATTGTTGCTAAAAATGATCTATCTGCCCAATAATATTGGACGGAATGCAGCAATATCAAAAAAAATAGGCTACATTTGTGCCAAATTTCATTCAACATTTTTAACTGACATACGAAGCAATGATCAAGACAGATTCACCCGTGAGGGCACACTCTGAAGAGAACGAAGGCTACAAGACCTTCGCAAAGGACAAAAGGACACGAACTCCCAGGAGCAACACACCCGAATACTCCTCCACACACCACAACGCCTCGGGCGAGAGGGAGGAGAAACGACGCTCCTACAACCCCAACTTCACACGCGACAATCAACTCACCGACCGCAATAAACGTCAAGCCGAATACCGCAGCGAGCGCGGCGAGCGTTCGTTCAACCGCGAGGGCGGCTTCAACCGTGAGCGCAACTTCAACCGCGAGGAGCGCGGCGAGAGGTCGTTCAACCGCGAGGGTGGATTCAACCGCGAGGGTGGCTCGTTCAACCGAGAGCGCAACTTCAATCGTGAGGAGCGCGGCGAGAGGTCGTTCAACCGCGAGGGTGGATTCAACCGTGAGGGTGGATTCAACCGCGAGCGCAACTTCAATCGTGAGGAGCGTGGTGAGCGTTCGTTCAACCGCGAGGGTGGATTCAACCGCGAGCGCAACTTCAACCGCGAGGAGCGTGGTGAGCGTTCGTTCAACCGCGAGGGTGGATTCAACCGCGAGGGCGGATTCAA
>JAFPBB010000073.1 GCA_017390585.1 Tidjanibacter sp.
ATTTTGAATTACCAAAGACACACGCCCCCGGCACTTCGTGCCACCCCCTCTAACTTAGAGGGGGAATAATAGAGAAAGTATATTGGGGTAGAGCGCCGAAGGCCAACAAAATTTTGAATTTTGAATTTTGCATTTTGAATTTCAAATCGCTCCCGTTCCTTTTTCCGCTTTTTTCACTAACTTTGTCAAAACATAACACACCTAATGCCCAAGGCTATGAAACGAATCCTCATCCTCTGTGCACTCGCACTCGCAGCTCTCACCGCAAGCGCACAAAACTACGACCATCTCTACAACAACCTCCCCATTGAACTCACACAACCCACAGCACCACAAATCCCCTCCCTCACACTCAACGTGACCGACTTCGGAGCCGTGGGTGACGGACTCACACTCAACACCGAGGCCTTCGCCAAAGCCATTGCCACACTCGACAAGCAGGGCGGCGGACACCTCGTGGTTCCCGCAGGCATATTCCTCTCGGGCCCCATCTCGCTCAAAAGCAACATCGACCTCCACCTGCAACACGGAGCCATACTCCTGGCCACACCCGACCGCACACTCCACCTCAAAGACAACAAACCCACCACCTTCATCAGCGCCAGCAAGCGCTCCAACATATCCATCACGGGTGGTGGCATCATCGACGGCAACGGCGAGTATTGGCGTCCCGTAAAGCGTAGCAAGGTGAGCGACACCGAGTGGAAAGAGTATATTGCTCTCGGCGGCACCGTCACCGACGACGGCTCCCTCTGGTATCCCTACGATCTCCACCACTACGACAACTACGCCTCCTCGCCCAAAGCACAAGAGCGCGGACGCACCCACCTCATCCGACTCACCGACTGCCAAAATATTCTCATCAGTGGCGTGACCATCCAGAATGCGCCCAAGTTCCACCTCATCCCCACACGTTGCAGCAACGTCATCATCGACGGCATCACGGTGCGCTGCCCCTGGAACGCGCAGAATGGCGACGGCATAGACCTCAGCAGTTGTCGCAATGTGTTGGTTGTGGGATGCTCGGTGGATGTGGGCGACGACGGCATCTGTATGAAGGCCGGCGCGGGTGAGAGTGGCGTGAAATATGGCCCCTGCGACAACATCCTCATCACCCAAAACACCGTCTTCCGCGCCCACGGAGGCTTCGTCATCGGCTCCGAATTTACGGGCGGAATGAGCAACATCGTGGTGTGCGACAACACCTTTGCCGGCACCGACACAGGCCTGCGCTTCAAGAGCGGCATAGGTCGTGGCGGCGTGTGCAAAGATATCCATATCAGCAACATCCGTATGATCGACATCAAGGATGAGGCCATCGTTTTCGACTGTGGCTATGAGAATCGTTCGGCGGGAGAGGCACCCGATGCAAAGGGTGTGGAGACGGGACTTTTTGCGCCCCACTTCTGCGACATCCACATTTCGGATGTGGTGTGCCACGGAGCCGAGACGGCCATTGCGGCGCGAGGGCTCGAGACGCACAAGTGCGTCTACGATGTCACGGTGGAGCGTAGCATATTTTTCTACACAAAGAGCTCGGAGCAGCTTTCGGGCGAGGTCGACATCCGCCTCACCGACTGCACCTTCGAGAGCTTCTCTCACCCCCAGCAGGAGTAAGGGGAAATGCAAAATTCAAAATTCAAAATGCAAAATGCAAAATTAGGGCCTTCGGCGCTCGGCCTTAAAAGAGTAGAGCAAAGTTTGCACTAAAAGTTTTTGGTGAAGCTTTTTACAAAAAGCTTCGAAGAAAGGCGACGTTAAGTAACAAACTAATTTTGAATTTTGAATTCTGAATTTTGAATTACAAAAAGACACACGCCCCCGCCTTTCAGGCACTGTGCGCGAGGCCGCGCACACAGTTTTCGACCACCCCTCCCGGCCTCCCCTTTCGTAGGGGAGGAGAACACACGCCCCCGCCTTTCAGGCACCCCCTCTAACTTAGAGGGGGAGTAAGGTGGGGAGTTACCTCTCTTAAACTTAGAGGGGGAGTAATTGGAGGAGTATATTGGGGTAACTCGCCGAAGGCCAACAAAATTTTGAATTTTGAATTTTGCATTTTGCATTCCACACAACAAGACCTCCCGAAAAGTTCGGGAGGTCTTGTTGTGTGCGAGCCGTCTATTTCTTCCAGATGAGGTGGCGGTTATTCTCCACAAGCGTGCGTAGGTGGGGCACCATCTTCGGCGATATCACAGCCTCGCGCAGCGCACGAACGTGAACACGTGAGTGCACATCTGTGCCCACAAACGTGTAGGCCCCCTCCACCAACAAGCGCTCCGCAACACTACGCACTCGCTCCCCATAGTAGCCCGCAAGCGACAACACGTTGAGTTGCAGCGCATAGTTGCGCGAGGTGAGGAGCTGGAGTTCGCCCCTATCCTTGCGTTCCGACACAAAGGCATAGCGTTCGGGGTGTGCGATGATGGGGTTGAGCCCCGATACGGAGACCTCAAAGAGCTCATTGAGGTGGGTTACACGAGGTGAGCGGAGACCATACTCCACCAGCAACCACTCGTCGCCGAGCGTGAGTAGCGGCTCCTCTCCCTCCACGTGGTCCATAAATTTCTCATCGAGGTAGTACTCCGCTCCAGGGAGGGTTTCGAACTCCCCCAGGTCGGGCATTTCGGCCATACGGGCACGCAGTTCGGCCTCTCCACGCGAGCCGTGGAGTCCGTAGATGATGTGGGGGGTGAGGCAGGCACCTCGGATGCCGAGTTCGCCGAGCGAGGCAACCACATCGGAGGTGTGCTCCGCCGTGGGGCATCCGTCGTCGACACCCCACAGCAGGTGGGAATGGATGTCGTAGAGCCCCTCGAGGTGGTCGCGGAGATAGGTTTTCTTGCGGAATATGTCGAACATATCTATCGAAATATTTTCTTGCAGTTAGTTTGCTATTTTTGAGCCACTTACACATTGTCTACCAACTCTCCGTCGAAGAGTCCGGGGGAGTGTATGTTGGCCACTCGGAGCCCCTTGGCAATGGCTCTCCGGAGGGTGTATTGTGTGCCACCTTTGGAGCCTTCGTAGTAGGCAATCAGAGTCTCGGCATTGTCGACAAGGTAGTTGTTTCTCTCGGCAAAGCAGCCGTGGCGATAGCGGTCGCAGAGGTAGACCACCTCGTCGGCCCGCGCCACCACAGAGTCGTAGAGACCCCTCTCCTGTGGCGCAAAGGATTTGCAGAAGTTGGGGTAGGGAACAGCCGCAATCAGCCTCACCTCCCCACCGAGGAGTCCCTCCGCGCGGAGCCTCAGCACCTCGTCGGCAGCCCAGAGGTCCACACCCGGAGCCATACCCGAGAGGAAAGTCGTGGCACCCTCGCGGGCAACTCGCAGAATGTGGTCGGCCAGAGCCGCACGAATCTCCCTCTCGACCCTCTCCGGATGGGCACTCCATCCATCAATCTTCTCGGGCCTATGACCCGTGAAACTCACTCTCATCCACAAATCTCCTCCATCTCCTCCAACGACACACGTTTCTCCAAGTCGCTTCCCGAGGGACGCTGGAAGATGCGGATGTCGAAGATGGGCGCAATGGCCATAATGTGTTCAAACAGTGCTGCTTGGATGCGCTCATACTCCACCCACACGGTGGTCTTCGTGAAAGCATAGACCTGCAAGGGCACGCCTGTGTCGCTCGACTGCAGGTGGCGCACCATATGGAGCATATCCCTATTGAGCCACTCCTGCGACTCCATATATCGTTCGATGTAGACCCTCAGCAGTTCGAGGTTGCTCACCCCCTGCACAGGCCTCTCCAGCGAGGCCACATACTCGGTCATAAGTTCCACCTTGGCGATGCGCGCGAGGAGCTCCTCGGAGCAGAACTTCACGGTGTTGATGTCGATCTCCACAAAGCGTGCAATGCGCCTGCCACCCGAGGCAAACATCCCCTCCCAATTCTTGAAGGTGCCCGTAGTGAGTGTGTAGGGGCTGACGTTGGAGACGGTGTTGTCCCACCCGCGCACCTTGACCGTATTGAGGCTCATATCTATGACGGTGCCGTCGATACCCGCCGAGGGCATCTCGATCCAATCGCCCACCTTGACCATCTTGTCACTCGAGAGCAGAATGCCCGACACGAGGTTCAGAATAGTGTCCTTGAACACGAAGCTGAGCACCGCCAACGAGGCGCCCAAGCCGGCAAAGAGTTTGGTGGGCGACTTGTCGATGATGATGCTGACAATGAAGATTATGGCCACCACCCAGACGACAATTTGGACCACCTGCATAAAGCCCTTGAGAGGTGCCCCCGTAGTCTTACGCTTCTGGTAGACGAGCGAGAAGATGGTTCGGACCACGGAGTTTATGGCGCTCGTAAACATCCACACAAGCATCACATCCAATCCCTTGCGGACCGCCACACCCACCGTCGAGGAGGGGTCGAAGGCCAAGGGCAACATCGTGTAGAAGATGATGACCGAGATGGTCAGCGCCATCTTCTTGAGGTTGGGGACATCGAAAATCACCTCCAAGGGGGTGTTGATGTAGTCCTGAATTTTGTTGGCACGCAGGAACAGATAGGTCAGCAACCTCCAAATGCAGAGGCATATAACCACCACTATCACCGTCGCAAAGAGCGACTTGTAGCCCCCCTCGGCGGAGTTCAATCCGAGCCATTCGAGCAGCCTGCTCATCCACTCGAGCAGAAAAGTATTCTCCTTCATCACAGCGTTCTATTCTTTTTCTTGTTTACACTTCTTTTTTTCTTTTTGCGACTACCGTCGCGGTTTCTTTTTACGACTTTTTGTAAAAAGTCGCCCAAAAATTTTTCTCGAGATACTGCGTATCTCTTTATCAGTGTCAGCCCTATTTTGGCTGAGCAGACTCTACATTAAAAGTTTTTGGTGAAGCTTTTTACAAAAAGCTTTGAAAAGAAAAATTTTGAATTCTGAATTTTGAATTTTGAATTCTCCCTCCCCCCTACTCTTTGCGGATGAACTTCGTGAGGCTCGACCAATTGACTATGTGGTCTGTGGCCCTAATCTCGGGCGCCGTCTCCTGCACGTCCTCCGAAATCAACAGCAACTTATCGCCTCGATGGAGCACCGTGTTGCCATTGGGCACAATGTAGCGCTCACCCCTGCGGATCATCACCACAAGACTGCGCTCGGGTATCTTCACATCCCTCAGCTTGGCCCCATCACGCGCTCCACCCTCAATGATATCCACCTCCGTGAGCGCCGCCTTCACCTCGTCGGGAAGGTCGATGTCGAAGCCCTTCTCGGGGCTCTTATCGGCCACACCAAGCACTCGAGCCACAGAGCCCACAGTGGTACCCTGCACCAGCATAGAGAAGATGGTGATGAAGAAGACGATGTTGAAAATGGTGTTGTCGGGGTCGAGCCCTGCGAGCTTGGGGTAGGTGGCAAAGAGGATGGGGGCCGCACCGCGGAGGCCCACCCACGAGATGTAGTGCTTGGCCTTGCTGGAGAACTTCCCTCGGAAGGGCAGCATCGAGAGCCACACCGCAAGGGGGCGGGTGAAGAATATCATCGCCACGCCAATAATCACGCCGATGAGCACGATATCGACCAGCTCGTGGGGGTTGACCAGCAGTCCCAACATCAAGAACATCACAATCTGCATCAGCCACGTCACTCCATCCATAAAGGTTGCCAGGGTGCGCTTGTGGCTCAGTTTGAGGTTGCCCATAACCATACCGCCGATGTAGACAGCCAAGTAGCCGTTGCCGCCAAGCAGGTCGGTGAAGGAGTAGATGAAGAAGACCATCGAGAGCAGCAGCACCGAGTATAGCGACTTATTGCCGATGTTGATGCGGTTGATGAAGTGGGCGGCACCCTTGCCAAGCAGGTAGCCCGACAGCGCACCTATGCCCATCTGTTTGAAGAAGGTGAAGACCACCTCCCCCACCGAGCCATCCATACCGCTATTGACTTGGATGAGCATAATGGTGAGGATGTAGGCCATAGGGTCGTTACTACCACTCTCCAACTCCAGCAGAGGTCGCAGATTCTCCTTGAGTCCGAGGCGTTTGGACCTGAGCGTTGCGAACACCGTGGCCGAGTCGGTGGAGCTCATAACGGCAGCAATGAGCAGTGCCATAGAGAAGGGTATCTCAACGCCAATCAATTCACCGGCAAGGTATATGACCGAGCCCGTAAGCAGAGTGGTGAGCACCACGCCGAGGGTGGCCAGCACCACGCCCTCCTTCAGCACAGGTCGCACATCTTCATAGGCCGTATCCATACCGCCCGAGAAGAGGATGATGCTCAGGGCCAACATACCCACAAACTGCACCGCCTCGAAGTTGTCGAACTCGATGCCCACGCCGTCTGTGCCGAAGGCCATACCGACAAACAAGAAGAACAACAGCATTGGCGCACCAAACCTGCTACTCAACTTGCCCGCCAAGATGCTCACAAAGAGGATTATTGAGCCCACAAGCAATATGTTTCCCGTCGTAATTACCATCGTCTATTCCAATTAGTTATACACGCCCACTCTTGTCGAATCACTGCGCTATAAACATATAGCTGATGCGCCCCTTCTGTCGGGCCGGAGCCGAGGGGTCGGCATTGAAGAGGCTCACCCCCGCCTTGGAGAGTGCCGCCTCGCGCAGGCAGTTGTTTTTGGTCGACACCTTATCGACCACCTTGCAATCCACCACCTCACCCGAGGTGTTGACCGTGATCTCCACCACAACCTCGCCGCCACCCTCGCACATATAGGCCGGCACGGGCATCCTTATGGCGTGGCGCACAGGCTCCGAGAGCGAGTAGGAGACCGTCACACTGCCGCGCACAAACTCATTCTTGATGTTCTCACCCTCGTAGTGTTGGTCGAGGAGTTCCTGTTCCCTCTTGAGTCCGAGCGCATAGTCGGCGGCATTATCACGAACGCTCTGCTGCACCCTCTCGGCCTCCTCATAGATGCTCCTTGCATCGGTTCGGTGGTCGGCGAGGTTGTCGTCGAGGGCATTTTCGTTGGATATACGGTTGGAGGTCTCGGCATCCTCGTAGCGCTCATTCAGGAGTCGGTTGAGCTCCTGCGCCCTTTCGAGCTCTTTTTGCAGCTCTTCGAGGTTGGTCAGATCAAGGAGAATCTCCGACTGTGAGGCTCGCCTGCTGACCACCACATCCGCCGCCACAAAAGCCACACCGAAGATGACGTAGGCGGCCACCGTTACCAGAATCGAGAGACGGTGTTCGTAGGCCCACATCGCAGGGTCGACCTTGCGACGCACAAATGGGAGCGCCAGGCGCGGTCGCTTGGGGGTGTCGGTTTGGCTCTTGTGTTCCATTTTTCTCTGCTACAACGCGAAAATCTTTAATAATAATACAAAGGTAGTGCTTTATTTTGAAAATTTGACTACCTTTGTGGTTCAAAAAAACTTCTTATAAGAGAAAAACAATGTCTTCCAAACAGAGAACGATAGCCGCCCCTATAACCTTCAGCGGAAAGGGGCTCCACACAGGCGAGCTGGTCACAATGACCGTGAGGCCTGCGGAGGCAGAGAGTGGTATCGTATTCCGCCGTGTCGACCTCAAGGGTGAGCCCACAGTAGCGGCGCTCGCACACAACGTCTCCGACACCGCACGCGGAACCACCATCAAGGATGGAAAGGCAAAGGTCTCGACCATTGAGCACATTATGTCGGCCCTCTGGACTATGGGCATCGACAACGCTATCATAGATATCAACGCCCCCGAAACCCCCATTATGGATGGCTCGGCACGCGAGTACGCCGCCGAGATTACCCGCGTGGGCACCATCGAACAGCAGGCCGAGAGGCACTACTTTGAGGTGGAGGAGGAGTTTGTATTCGAGATTCCCAAGAAGGGTGTGAGGGTGGTAATCACCCCCGCAGAGGAGTACTCGGTGGATGTGGATGTGGACTACAACTCCGTGGTTGTGGGCTGCCAGAGTTCACACTACGACCTCTCGGTCGACTACCCCACCCAGATAGCCCCTTGCCGCACCTTCGTATTCCTCCACGAAATCGAACTGCTGCTCAAGCTCGGCCTCATCAAGGGAGGTAGCGTGGAGAGCGCCATTGTCGTGGTGGAGAAGCCCATCTCGGAGAGCACTCGCAAGCGCATCTGCAAGAGCTTCGGCAGGGAGGATATAGCCGCAGAGAAGGGCTATCTCAACCATCTTGCCCTCCGCTTCGACAATGAGATTGCACGCCACAAGTTGCTCGACATCCTCGGAGACCTCGCCCTGCTCGGACGCCGCATCCGCGGTCACGTTCAGGCCCTCCGCCCCGGCCACTTCGCCAACACGCAGATGGCAATGCAGCTGGAGAAAAAATTGACCACAACAATACAATAAAGAACCACAAAAATACGTTTCGACGATATGATTAGTAACCTTGCATATATCCACCCCGACGCCAAGTTGGGTGAGAACGTGACCGTAGAGCCTTTTGCCTACATCGAGGGCGACGTAGTCATCGGTGATGGCAGCTGGATTGGTCCCCACGCCAACGTTATGGCCGGCACCCGTATGGGTAAGAATTGTAAAGTCCACAGCGGCGCTGTCATCGGCGGCGTGCCCCAGGACCTCAAGTTCCACGGCGAGTACACCACCTGCGAGATTGGCGACAACAACACCTTCCGCGAGTGCTGCACCGTCAACCGAGGCACCGAGTCGAAGGGCAAAACCGTCCTCGGCAACAACAACCTCATTATGGCCTACGCACACATCGCACACGACTGCGTGGTGGGCAACAACTGCGTGATTGTCAACAATGTCTCGCTTGCAGGCGAGGTGGAGATTGGCAACTTTGTGGTCTTCGGAGGTCACTCCGGCGCACACCAGTTCAGCCGCATCGGCGACCACGCTATGATTGCTGCCAACACCTATGTCAACAAGGATGTGCCCCCCTATGTGAAGGCTGCCCACACCCCCATCACCTACGTTGGCGCCAACTTCTTGGGCTTGCGCCGCAGGGGTTTCTCCAATGAGGAGATCAAGCAGATTCAGGACATCTTCCGCGTGCTGTTCCAGGATGGCCACACCTACTCGGTAGCCTGCGACATTGTTATGGCGCAGTTCCCCGAGAGCGACATCCGCAATCAGGTGGTGGAGTTCATTCGCAACTCGAAGCGAGGCATCCTCAAGCCCTACAACACCGCTGCCGTAGCAGCCGACGAGTAGGAGCTATATAATAATATATAGGTACGCCCGAGAGTCTACATCAACTCTCGGGCGTATTTTTTTTGCGTTCCTTGCGTCGCGGGGTTTTTCTTTGCGACTGACGTTTTTTCTTTTTTTGCGACTTTTTATAAAAAGTCGCCCAAAAATTTCTCTCGAGATACTCCGTATCTCTTCATCAGTGTCAGCCACATTTTGGCCGAGCGAACTATGCACTAAAAGTTTTTGGTGAAGCTTTTTACAAAAAGCTTCAAAAAGAAAAATTTTGAATTCTACTCCCCCAGGAACGTGCGGGCCTGAGCCAAAGCCGCCTCCGTGACATCGGTACCCGAGATCATAGCAGCAACCTCAACAACGCGCTCCTCGGCGTCCAAAAGTCGGATCTGCGTGCGGCCATCCGCAACACTCTTATAGACCTTAAAGTGGGTGTCACCCTTCGAAGCCACCTGGGGCAAGTGGGTGATGTTGATGACCTGGCGGCCCGACGACAACTCCGCAATGATGCGACCCGTGACATCGGCAATGCGACCCGAGATGCCCGTGTCAATCTCGTCGAACACCACCGTGGGCATATCGGCCTTGTCGGCCACAATCGCTTTCAGGCAGAGCATAACGCGCGAAATCTCGCCACCCGAGGCTACACGCTCGAGAGGCTGTGGACCAAATTTGGGAGTCGACGAAAAGAGGAAGTTGAGCGCATCGCAGCCCGAGGGGGTAAGCTCCTCCGTGGGGGTCACATCACACACAAAGCGGCTCTGCTCCATACCCAATCGTGCGAGCATCTCCTCCGTGCGAGTGGCGAGCACTCCGGCAGCCTCCTTGCGGCTTGCAGTGAGCTTCGCAGCAATATCCACTGCCCTACTATGGGCCTGCTCACACCTGAGCCTCAGCGCTCCCACCTCGGCGTCGCCGTCGACAATGATGCCGAGTCGGCGACCAAACTCTCTCTCCAACTCGATGAGTTCGCCCACGGTCTGCACCCCGTGCTTGCGGAAGAGGGTGTAGATGGCATCGATCCTATCGACCACCTCGGCAGCCCTCTGGGGGTTGCCATCGACCTTCTCGCGCTCCTCGGCCAGCAGCGAGGATATATCTTTGAGTTCCACGAGTGTGGCACGCAGACGCTCGGCAATGGAGTCGGCGGGGGGATAGACCTCTCGCGCCCTATTGAAGGATGTCTCCATCCTCTTGAGCCTTGCCAGCACTCCGTTTTCATCCTCGTCGAGCATAGTTCCGCCCTCGCCCAGAGCCTCCGTAATGCGCTCCACATTGTCGAGCAGGCGCTGCTCGGCCTCCAACTCTTCCAGCTCTCCCTCGCGCAACTTGAGGGCTGCGAGTTGACCATATTGGTACTCTATGTACTCCTTATCGCGGAGGTTGGCCTCCAGCGCGGCCTCGGCCTCGGCGAGTGTGCGTCGTGCCGACTGCCACTCTCCATAGGCGGCCCTATACTCCTCGCGGAGCGCTCGATTATCCCCCAACGCATCGACCACCGTCATACGGAAGCCCTCGTCGGCAATGCGGAGCGAGTGGTGCTGGGAGTGGATATCTATGAGCCTAGAGGCCAAGAGTTTGAGCGTGGGGAGCGTCACGGGCAGTTCGTTGACATAGGCGCGCGACTTGCCTGCGGGGGTTATGACCCTGCGGATGACGGTGGTGGGGTCCCACTCGAGGTCGTTCTCCTCGAAGAAGGGCTCCAGGTCGTAGGCCTCCACATTGAAGGTGGCCTCCACCACACACCCTTTGCCGCTCTCCTTGAGCGTTGCCACATCGGCCCTCTCGCCGAGCACAAGCCCAAGCGCACCGAGAAGGATACTCTTACCTGCACCCGTCTCGCCCGTGATGATGTTCAATCGCGGAGAGAGGGTCATATCGAGTTTCTCGATGAGTGCGTAGTTTTCTACGGTGAGTTGTTGCAACATAGCTTGTGGGGTGCTCTGTGGGTGAATGGTTCTGTGTTTGCGAGTGGTGGGCAATTCCATCGGGCGAGTGTGCAGGTGGGCATCGGTTATGGCCCTGCGGCTCGACTTTTTCATCAAATAGGCGGTGAGAGGTTCATCTCACCCCTCCCCGCCTCAAGCCTACGCCCCTTGGTTGCACCGACGGCACCCACTTCCACGCGGGACCACCGAGCCACCGAGGGTCGTCCATATCTTCGCCTTGCGACCCTACTGTTTCTCCTTGAAGGCCACCTCACCATCGAGGAACTCCTCGGTAGCGATGAGGGTGGGCTTGGGAATACGCTCGTAGTACTTGGAGATTTCAATCTGCTCACGGTTCTCGAAGGTCTCCTCGAGAGCATCGGTGGAGGTCGAGAAGTCTGCCAACTTGCGGTTGAGCTCCTGCTTGAGCTCGGTGGCAATCTGGTTGGCGCGTTTTGCGATGATGGTTACCGACTCATAGAGGTTGCCGGTGGGGCTGTCGATGTCGGTAAGTTTACGAGTCACGGTGTTGTTGGGAACGTTCTTTTTGATTTCCATTATTCAATTCCTCCTATTTTGGTGTTATATTTTTTCGTTTTCTTGATCTATACTCATCGTCGTCTGTCGCCTACTCCTCGGCCACGCCATCCTCCTCGGGAGTGACGCCGTCGATGTCGGCATTATGTTTGGCCAGATAGCGCTTCGAGGCCCTCTGCATACGCTCTGCCTCCCTGCGATGCTTCGACTCGGGAAACTCGGAGACGAAGTTGTAGTAGGCATCCATAGCGTCGAGGTAGCGGTCCACTTGCAGGGTGCTGATGGAGTTGGAGGCCAACTTGTAGCACGAGTCGAGGGTGAGGAAGAGAATCTCCTCGCGGTGGGGAGTCTCCGGGAACTCGGCAAGTGCATTGCGGAAGGCGATGATGGCCGCCTTGTAGCGCTCGGTCTTGTAGTAGGTGCGCGCATTGAGGAACGACTTGTCGTAGAGCTTATTCTTCAGCTCCTCGATCCTCATCTCACAGACGCCGAGCTTGGGTGAGGCGGGATAGCGCTCCATAAACTCCGAGATGGCACTGATGGCCTGGAGCGTTGCGGTCTGGTCCCTTGTGGGCTGCGGCGAGGAGAAGTAGAATCCCATAGCGTGCATATACTCCACATCCTCGAGCAGAGGGCTGCGTCCGTAGGTGCGCCTATACTCGTCGAAGATGGAGCCGCTGGTGGAGAAGTCACCCTGCTTGTAGTAGCAGCAGCCGGTGTAGTACATAATCGTGTCGGCCCTCATTGTGGAGGCGTAGCGTGGAGTGATCTCCTGAAAGAGCTGGAGAGCGTGTTGGAAGTCGCCCTCGTCGTAGTATCGGATGGCGGCGGTGTACATTTGCTCGGAGTCGTTGAGTTTGAGCAGCTTATTGAAGGGGCTGCATCCAATCATCGCCACGAATGCGGCCAAAATCGCCATCCTTGAGAGTTGTGTTTTTTTCATATTCGGTCTGTTGTGCCCTGCTCGAGTCATTCCCCCACGGGTTGCTACAAGGGCATTTAGCGTGCAAAGTTATACATTTTTAACGACTAACGAAAAAATATATTATATTTTTCCGCTTCGAATGTGGAGAATTTTTTGTATCTTTGGAGTGTATCACCCCCGCAAGCTATGAGAAAGAGCCAATCCATACTCGACTCCTTCCGCGACTACCTCCTCGCCGAGCGACGACTCTCCCCCGGAACCGTCGCCAACTACCTGCGCGACTGTCGCGAGTTTGCGGCACACTGCGGAGTCACACCCGAGGAGTTCGACCCCGCAGCCATCGACAAGCAATCGCTATTGGGGTGGATGGCCGCCCTCCAAAAAAACGGCAACAAGCCGAGCAGGTCGCCCATAGCCACCACGGCATCGCAGTCCGCAGGCTCCAAGTCGGCCACAGGCGCCCTCAAGCCCTCCTCCATAAACACCAAAGTGGCCTCCATCCGCAGCCTCTGTGCGTGGTACTCCAAGGAGCAACTCTCCCGCACCGACGCCACAACCCTCACCACCGAGGAGCGCACCGCAGCCCAAAGGGCTGTGAACTCGGCGCGCAAGGTGAAAACCCTCAAGACCTCCTCGCCACTCCCCCACTACATCCACGAGCCACAGATGGTGGACATCGTTGTCCGTCTGCGCGAGCGTTGCTACTCGGAGGAGTATGAGGAGCGACTCTCCGCACTCCTTGTATTGCTGCTCTACGCCACAGGCATCCGTCTGGCCGAAATCACCGCACTCACCCCCACATCCTTCGCACGCGACTGGAGCGAAGTGAAGGTCTTGGGCAAGGGAGGCAAAGAGCGCATTATTCCCATTGTGAGTGCGTTACGCCAGCCGCTGATGGAGTTCGCCAAATTTAGGGGCGAAAAAATTTGCAAAAGTGAGTCAATTTCACTATTTTTAACATCGAAAGGAGAGCCAATGAGCCGATTCCAAATCGAGCGCAGGGTGCAGAAACTGCTGTCCGAGGAGGGAGTGCAGGGAAAACACAGCCCCCACGTACTACGACACACCTTCGCCACGTTACTCCTTGAGAGAGGTGCCGACATCCGCGAGATTCAGGAGTTGCTGGGGCACTCCTCGCTCGGCACAACGGAGGTCTACACCCACAACAACCCCTCGCGCCTGAGGGAGGTCTACCGCAATGCCCACCCCCGAGGACGAAACCGACAGGCGGACTCCGAGGAGACAGAAAGGTAGCCCCAAACAACAGCGATAAACTGCCGAAAGCCAACAGCTTACGGCGCAAGATAAAGCCCCCCCCCTGGGGCATAATACAAACAACTAAAAAAGGAGGATATTATGAACGTTAAGATCCAATCCGTAAAGTTCGATGCAGACAAGAAGCTCATCGACTTCATTGAGAGTAAGATGGACAAGCTCGAGAGGTTTGTTGAGCGTGCGACTTCGGCCGAGGTGATTCTGAAGCTGGACAAGGACCCCGAGCAGGGCAACAAGGTTGCAACCATCAAGATTGAGGTTCCCACCGAGACCATCATTGCCGAGCACCAGAGCAAGTCGTTTGAGGAGTCGGTGGACGGTGCGATAGACGCCATCAAGAAACAGCTCGAAAAGCACAAAGATAAATTTGCCAAATAGCGAAAACAAGGAAGCCTCCCGAGAGTGGGAGGCTTCCTTGTTTTAATGCAAAATGCACCACCCTAAATTCCCCCTCTAAGTTAGAGGGGGAGTCACGAAGTGACGGGGGCGTGTGTAAAGGGTAGAGGCGATGAAGAGATACGAAGTATCTCGCGGAAAATTTTTGGGCGACTTTTTATAAAAAGTCGCAAGAAAGAAAGCGACGTCAGTCGCAGAAGAAAACCGCGACGAATGTCGCGGAGATAATATGCTACTTTTGCTGCCAAAAGTAGCGCAAAAGCACCGCACTGCATCTCTGGCGGGAGCAGAGTGTGCAAAGTCTAAAACAAACGCTTCGCGGCCAAAGCATTTGGCGTCTTTGTTTTTAGACGCCTTTGCCCCCTCTGCTCGTCGCGACTGCACGAGTCAGTCGCTTGTCCGCCGCCGATGCAAAGTGCGGACACTTTGGCCTTCGGCGCACGGCCTAAACCATTCTTATTTCCCCCTCTAAGTTAGAGGGGGTGTCACGAAGTGACGGGGGCGTGTGTTCTCCTCCCCTACGAAAGGGGAGGCCGGGAGGGGTGGTCGAAAACTGCGTGCGCGGCCTCGCGCACAGGGGGTGGCCGAAGGCCGGGGGCGTGTGTAAAGGGTAGACACTGTGAAGAGATACGAAGTATCTCGAGAGAAATTTTTGGGCGACTTTTTATAAAAAGTCGCAGAAAGAATAGCGACGGCAGTCGCGCAAAACACAAGCGACGGCAGTCGCAGAAGAAACTGAATTACAAATAATTAAAAAATAATACAAAAACAACAGACTATGACCAATTTCGTAGAAGAACTCAAGTGGAGGGGTATGATCCACGATATGATGCCCGGCACCGAAGAGCAACTCCAAAAAGAGATGACCACCGCCTACCTCGGCATCGACCCCACCGCCGACTCACTCCACATCGGCCACCTTGTGGGTGTGATGATCCTCAAGCACCTCCAGCGCTGCGGCCACAAGCCCATCGCCCTCGTGGGTGGTGCTACAGGTATGATTGGCGACCCCTCGGGTAAGTCGCAGGAGCGTAACCTCCTCGACGAGGCCACCCTCCGCCACAATCAGGAGTGCATCAAACGCCAGCTCGCCAAACTCATCGACTTCGATAGCGACGCCCCCAATGCCGCCATCCTCGTCAACAACTACGACTGGATGAAGGAGTTCTCCTTCCTCGAGTTTATCCGCGACGTGGGCAAGCACATCACCGTCAACTATATGATGGCCAAAGACTCAGTCAAGAAGCGCTTCAATGGCGAGGGCGACGGTATGTCGTTCACCGAGTTCACCTATCAGCTCGTGCAGGGCTACGACTTCTACCACCTCTATGAGGCCCACGGATGTAAACTCCAGCTCGGTGGTAGCGACCAGTGGGGTAACATCACCACCGGTACGGAGCTCATCCGCCGCAAAAAGGGCGCAGCAGACGCTTTTGCACTCACCTGCCCCCTCATCAAGAAGGCCGACGGCACCAAGTTTGGCAAGACCGAGAGCGGCAACGTGTGGCTCGATGCACGCTACACTTCGCCCTATAAGTTCTACCAATTCTGGCTCAACGTGAGCGACGAGGACGCACAGAGCTACATCAAGATCTTCACCTTCCTCGACAAGGAGACCATCGACAACCTCATCGCCGAGCACGCCGCAGCTCCCCACGAGCGCAAACTCCAAAAGCGTCTGGCAGAGGAGATTACCGTTATGATTCACTCGAGGGAAGAGTATGAGAAGGCTGTGGCTGCGAGTGGCATTCTCTTCGGTGCGGGCGCAAGCGAGGCACTCAAGAGCATCGACGAGCAGACCTTCCTCCAGGTATTCGAGGGCGTGCCCCAATACAAAGTGGGCGCTGCGGAGTTGGCCGAGGGCATCGACTTCCTCACACTCTGCGTGGAGAAGGCCCCCATCTTCCCCTCCAAGGGCGAGCTGAGGAAACTCATCCAGGGTGGCGGCATCTCCATCAACAAGGAGAAGGTGGCAGACCCCTACCTCAACGTCAACGCCGAGAGCCTCATCGCAGGCAAATACCTGCTCGTGCAGAAGGGTAAGAAGAACTACTACATCATCATTGCCGAATAGGGTAAAGGACTGATAGTATGCACATTGCAAGGCGTGCAATAGTTTCGATAGCGGTGCTTCTGGCATCGCTATCGTCGATTTTGGGACAACCCCACGAGCTGCTCGAGGTGAGGTTGAGAAGTCACGTTGCGTTGCTCTGTGCCGACTCGCTCGAGGGACGCAAGGCGGGCTCGGAGGGGGGCAGGATGGCGAGTGAGTACATAGCCGAGGAGTGGGCAGCAATGGGCGTGGATCCATTGGGTCATAGCTACTTCCACCCCTTTAGCCTCTCGCGCGACACGGGGCGGTTCCACAATGTGGTGGCAAGGATTGAGGGAGAGCAGAGTGGGAACTACATCGTCGTTGGCGCCCACTACGACCACCTCGGCATCGTCCGTGGCCGCATTCACCCCGGAGCCGACGACAACGCCTCGGGTGTGGCGGCCCTCCTTGAGGTGGCACGACTCGTGGCCCAAAGCGGCATTCGCCCCACCCACACCCTGCTCTTTGTGGCCTTCGACGCCGAGGAGATGGGTCTCTATGGCTCGGAGGCTTTCGCCAAGGAGCTGCCCGAGGGGAGCATCCGCGCAATGGTAAATATGGATATGGTGGGATGGCTCCACGAGGGTACCGTGGTGGTGGAGGGCACAGGGACACTCCGCGGCTCGCAGAGAGTGCTCACCCAGCTGGCAGAGAGACACAACATCCCCATCGAGACCAAACGATTTGAGCGCAGCCTGATGACCGCCACCGACACATCCCCCTTCGCCTCGCGCGGCATCCCAACGCTCTCCTTCAACACGGGCTCCGACTCGCCCTACCACAGCCCCGACGATACGCCTGAAAAGATTGATTTCGAGGGAGTTGCACAAATCGTGGGCGTAGTGGCCGACCTCGTCAAGGCCATCGATTCCGACCCCACGCTGGTTGCTTCGGGCCGCATTGCCCACAAGCACAGCATCCACCGCGACGGTCTTGGGGTGGGCCTTGCAGGTGGTTTCAACATTGTCTCCATCCCCATCGAGGGTGGCGACCTCCTCACAGCGATGGGTTGGCAGGCCGGCGTCGCGCTCCACTACTACCGTGGCATCATAGGGGTCCGCACCTCCCCAACCATAGGTCGTCGCACGCTCTCTCTCGAGAGCGCTGACACCCTCTTTGAGCTCACTCTGCCACTCGAACTCGCCGCGCGCATCCCCCTCGGCCCCTATGCCTACTATCTCGCCGCAGGAGGCTACTATACCCACCCTCTCCGCAGGGCCGAATCGGCCCACTTGGCGGAGTATGGTTGGCAGTGGAGCATAGGTATGCGTCTGTCGAACCTCTTCTTCGAGGCCACCAACCGCTATCCCCTCTCAGCCAATCCGCACAACATCCGCACATCGCTCTGCTCGCTGGGCTTCTACTTTTAGGTGGTGGCCGGCAGGGCATAAAACAAGGAGTGGCGAGCTCATCTCGCCACTCCTTGTTTTGTGTTGTCTATCGCGCAGGTTTAGAAATACTTCACCTCCTTGCCCTCGATGGCCGAAATGAGGCCGTTGGCAAGCGAACTTGCGCCAATGCGCCACAATGCGGGAGTACACCACTCCTTGCCCAAAATCTCCTCCACAATGGTGTAGAAGAGCGCAGCCTCCTCGGCCGAACGGATGCCGCCCGCAGCCTTGAAGCCCACCTTGCGACCCGTCTTCTCGTAGTAGTCGCGGATGGCGGTACACATCACCACGGCAGCCTCGGGAGTGGCAGCCACAGGAATCTTACCCGTGGAGGTCTTCACGAAGTCGGCACCGGCAAACATAGCCAAGAGCGAGGCCTTGCGGATGAGCTCGGGGGTCTGGAGCGCACCGCTCTCGATGATCACCTTGAAGGTGGTGTCCTCACCCGCCTCCTCACGAAGCATTGCGATCTCATTGGTCATAGGCTCATAGTCGCCCTCGAGCATCTGGCCCACATTGATGACCACGTCGATCTCGTCGGCACCATTCTCCACAGCCATCGACACCTCCAGCATCTTCACCTCCATAAAGGTCTGCGATGCGGGGAAGCCGCCAGCCACGCTCGTCACAGCGATGTCGGTGCCCTCAACACCGAGTCCCACAACATCCACAAAGAGTGGGAAGACGCAGATGGAGGCCACATTGGGGATTGCGGGGAAGTGATTCTGGAAATCCACCGCTTTCTTCACGAAGCGACCCACCGACTCCACGGAGTCCTTTTCGGTGAGAGTGGTGAGGTCGATGGTGCTGTAACAGAGCTTATAGACCTCGGCATTTTGGTTGCGAACAGACTTTGCGCGGCAGTCGGCGACGATTTGTGCCACCTCCGCCTCGCTCATTGCGGGGCCGTACTCGGCGAGTAATTTGCTATACTCCATAGTGATAGAGATATTATGTGTTTTACGTTGCGCGTTGAATAGGAAGTGCAAGATAGTGATTTTTTTCGGAACCGCCACCCTTAGCACCAACTTTTCTGAGCCCTGCGACTCTAATGGTCGAGGGCGGAAAGGTAGGGGAGTTCGTTCTTGAGGAGCACCGAACGGGAACCCACAAGTCCTATGCCACCCTCGACATTGGTGTAGACCTGCACGGGCTCACCAAACATCGTGGAGGAGGAGGCCAACTCGAGGGAGCGCAGGTAGGAGTAGAGGTGGGTGTCGATGACGTAGCTCTCCAGCTTGAAGACGGTCTCGGCGAAGAACTCCGAGGGGGTGTGGTAGTCCATCTTGTAGACACAGAAGCCTCGCTCGGCCATATCGGAGTCGTCGAAGTAGACATAGGGGCCCGTGCCAGCATCGAAGGTGTCCTCAATGAAGCCCTCGGCATCGCCACTCGAGAAGGCTATGTCGCTGTAGTCGTAGGGGTACTCATAGGTGTGTGTGGGCATCTGGGGGTCGGGTGTAACCACCATCTCTCCGTGGATCCAGAAGTAGTTCTCCACCTCGGGCTGGGGGTCCAAGAAACGGTAGTAGACACTACCCTCGGTGATATAGTCGGTCGAATTAGCCGCATCCTCACCGGCCGTCACAAACTCCACATTCGTCACGGGAGGTATCACCGTTTCGCCCCTCACCTCGCCCTTGAATTTGGGCGCCGTGGCCACCAAAGTGATGCGCTCACCCGACTTGCAGATGTGCTTGCCGAAATAGAGATAGTCGCCCGTGGGGTTGCCGACCTGGTCGACCACCGTACCACACGAGAGGGTCTCGACATATTGGTCGTCGACATAGAGCCTGATGTTGGCATTGGCAATATCCCTGTGGGGTATGCCGTTGTCGAGGATGAAGGTGGAGCTGCTGAGGTGGACCGTGGGGGTTGTGTGGGCGGTGAGAACGGTGTAGAGCACCATCTGTGGCTCCGTACCCTCTCCCCTAAACTCCACGTCGGTCTCGCAACCTCCGAGCATCACCACAGAGGCCAAAAGCGCAAGGGCGCGCAAAACAATATCTTTGATTCTCGTCATAGCGTCAGAATTTATAGGAATAGGTTAGACTTGGGATTATGGGGAAGAGGGTCACCTTCTTGAACTTCTTCACTTCGACATAGTTGCCAACGCCCTGCTCCTCATAGTCGGAGGAGGCATACATCATAAAGGGGTTCATACTATTGTAGGCATTGTAGATGCTGATGTTCCAAGTGCGGCGGCCATAGCGTTTCTGCTTGTGGAAACTGATGCTCACATCGAGGCGATGGTAGGGGTCGTAGCGATAGTTGTTGCGCGAGGGCACATAGTTGACATCGCCCGAGAAGTTTGGGTAGACGCCCGAGAAGTAGAACTCATTGGGGAGCGACTCGTAGGTTTGGAGCGCGAGGGTAGCGCAGTTGCCCGTGTTGTAGACCCACGAGGCCGAGAGGTCGATGTTGTCCGTCAGTCGGTGGGAGATTGTAAGGCTGAAGTCGTGGCGGCGGTCATACTTGGCCGGGAAGGGGCGGCCACCGTTGATGACCTCACCCTCGCGGTCGAAGAGCCTCATACTCTTGGCCCAGGTGTAGCCAATCCAACCCGTGGTGCGACCCACACTCCTCTGCAACAGAAACTCCACGCCGTAGGCCCAGCCGCGACCCGAAAAGACCTTGTCCTCCCAACCCGAAGTGGTGGCCATAAGCGAGGCTCCGTCGCGATACTCGAGCAGGTTGTTCATACTCTTATAGTAGCCCTCCACGGAGAGGTCGAAGAGGCCGGGGATGTCGTAGAAGAGTCCTGCGGAGAACTGCGAGGAGCTCATAGGTTTGATGCGACCCGTGACGGGCACCCAGAGGTCGGAGGGGAGGCTGATGGCGGTGTTGGAGAGCAGGTGGACATACTGCGTCATATAGGCATAGCCCAACTTGGCGGAGAGATTGTCGGCGAGCAACATACGGGCACTGAGGCGGGGTTGGAGCGAGTGGTAATATTTGCCATCGACAGCGAATCCCGAGTAGCTCAAGCCCACATTGGCGTGGAACCAATCGTCGTAGGAGAACTCATCCTCGGCATAGGCCACCACCTCGTGGGCTCGGATGAGCTTGTCGCCATACATCTCGTCGACCACAAGGAGCGTGTCGACCATCTCGCCTGTCTCGGGGTCGGGCAGTTGGGCACCCACACTCATATTGGCCACCGTCACATCGGGGCGGAAGCGGTGGTTGATGTAGGCGGCACCGAAGCGCACATTGTGGTCGGTGGAGGGGGTCCAGCTCATATCCACCTTGGCTGTGGCGTCGCCTATGCCCGAGTTGGCACCCAGGGCTATCTCCATAGAGTTCTGGTGTCCATCGCTCTCCTCAATCATCTCCGTACCCACGCGGAGGTCGTTGCGGTAGGTGGTGTAGGTAATCGACGCATCCATAAAGAGGCGGGGCGAGACAACGTGGTTCCACCTCGCCGAGGCCACCATATTACCCCAATTCCAATTGGTCTTGAGCCACACCTCCTCGCGGTAGTCCAGGCCCGAGGTGTACTTCTCCCTCAGGTTGAGATAGATGGCGTCGTCACCCGAGTAGAGGCTCAAGAAGAGGCGGTCGGTGTCGGAGAATTTGTGGTTGACCTTCACATTCAGGTCATAGAAGTAGTAGCCACCGTAGGCCCTGCCATTCTCGAGCACCTCGGAGGTGAGACCCATAATCAATGGTGTGGTGAGCAGGTCGCTGTAGGTGCGTCGGTAGGAGATGTTGAAGGAGGTCCTACCTCGCCACAGCGGACCCTGGAGGTTGATCTTGGAGCTTATGACTCCAATGCTGAAGTTGCCGTGGTAGGCATACATATCGCCATCGTTGGTGCGGACATCGACCACCGACGACAAGCGGCTCGAGAACCTCGCAGGGAAGCTACCCTTGAAGAGCGTCACGCTCTTGACCGCATCGGGATTGAAGGCGGAGAAGAGTCCGCCCATATGGTTGACGTTGTAGATGGGCACTCCGTCGAGCAACATCAGATTTTCGTCGGGGCCGCCTCCTCGCACATAGATGCCCGAGGAGCCCTCCGAGCCGGCCTGCACACCGGGTAGCAGCTGCAACGACTTGAGCACATCCTGCTCGCCAAAGAGTGTGGGCGTGGCCTTAATCTGCGCCACGGGCACCTCAATGGCTCCCATCTGGGCACTCAACGCACCACTATGTCTGCGGTCGCCGTAGACCACCACCTGCTCGATGCCCACAGCGGGGTCGAGATAGAGATTGAGCGAGAGGTCGCCCCCAAGTTCCAGCTCCTCAACCCTCGGCGCATAGCCCACATAGGAGACCTCGAGCCTCACCTTGCCCGCGGGGAGTGTGAGTGAGAAGAATCCATACTCGTTGGTGGAGGTACCCTGGCCGCTCACCGCATCGTAGAGGGTGGCACCCAGCAGTGTCTCGTGGCTCACCGCATCCATCACGGAGCCACTTATGGTGTAGCGTCGTTGAGCCTCGGCACTCAAGGTGGCGAGCATCAGCACCACAATAGTCAGGAATTTTTTCATCGAAATCAGGGGGTAATATATATAATAGGTGTAGTTCTATGTAACGGGGCGGGTTTCGGCTCTGCTTTGTGCCCACACAACATAGACACGCCACACCCACCAAACGTTGCACAAGATACAAAAAAAACTCCGAAAACATCGACCACGAGGTCAAAATCACCCCACCCCCTTCCCAACAAAAACAAAGAGGGCCTCCGAAACCTCGGAAGCCCTCTCTATCATTGGCGGCAATGCCGCATTCTAACTACAACTCAATAGTCTGAAGAAGCTCGTAGAACTCGATGTCGTTCTGAGCCTGAGCCTTCAACTCGGGTTTTGCAGCCACAGCGCTCTTGAGGTAAGCAGCAGCCTTGTCGGCATCACCCTCGCGGTTGGCGATGATGGCGCGAACGTAGTCGGCATCTGCACCCTTAACCTCTGCGATAGCCTTCTTGGCACCCTCAACGTTGTTGTCGCAAAGCTCTGCGATAGCGAGGTTGTAGCCATTGAGGTTAGCTTTAGCCTCCTGGTAGTTACCCTCTGCGAGTGCAAGTGCGCCCTGGGTAGCCTTCACAGCCTCTGCGTCGGCGCTGGAGAGATATTTCTTTGCGGACTCGAGGTCACCCATAGCCAATGCTACAGCGGCGAGGTTACCTGCAACCTCGGGCTGAGCCTCTGCTTTCTCGAAAGCAGCTTTGGCACCCTTGAGGTCACCGGAGAGAACCTTGCATACACCGAGGTTGTTGTAAGCGCGAGCGTCACCGTAGGTGTTAGCTGCGAGCTCATAGATAGCGCTCTTCTCAGCCACATTGTCGGTGAGGGTTGCAGCGTGGAGGAGGTGCTCGATGTCGAGTTTGGTGCAACCAGCCTTTGCAGCTGCGAGAATCTCCTCGTCGGTCAAGCCGGCGTAGGTAGCCTCAACAGCGAAGCGGGTGCGACGCAACTCGGGAAGAATCTCCTCTGCGAGTACTTTGAACACAGCGCTCATATTCTTGATCTCCTGGTCGCGCTCGATGGGCGACGAGTACATCTGAAGAACGTTGAGGATGAGGTCTTTATCCTCGATGTTGGAGTTCTCAACGAGGGTCTTGAAGCCGTCCCAGTCCTCACCGTAGGAAGCGATCTCATAGTTGAGACCCTCAACGCCTTTGAGCTGGTTCTTCATAGCCTTCGCACCGGTCTGGCTACGTTTCTCGGAGAGTTTGTTGTTGAATTTCTCGGGACCATCGGGCGAAGCGTAACCCGAAGCGTAGAGGTTGCCGAGGGTGGTACGCTCAGCAGCGCTGTTGGCAGCAACGAACTCTTTGAAGAGAGCGATCTGCTCCTGCGAGAGCTGTTTTTTGTTCACGGTCGAGGAGTTGATCTGGTATTTGATCTCAGCCTCGGCGCTCTTAACGGAGCTACGCTCGAAGTTAGCCTCGGAGAGAACGTAGTCGGTGCCGTTTGCAACAACCTTGCCATTGGCGGGTTTCACCTGCTCAACAGCAACGGGAGCAACGATAGCGGCAGTTGCAGCTGCGCCCACGCCCTGTGCGAGAGCCTGAACTGCGCTGATACCTTTAGCGGCAGCAACGGTAGCCCAAGGAGTGAAGTCGGGAGTCTCTTTGCACTCATCGAAGCATTTAGCCTCGATGCGGAGCTCGAGGGTACCTACAACAGCTTTCTCGAAGGGGAAGGAGATGTGCTGGGTGTAGGAACCGCCCTCGATGCGGCTGATGGCGGTGTAGTTGCCAACAACATCCTCGCCCTGAACATATTTGGGAGCGCAAGCAACCTCACCGTCGCCGTAAACGAAAACGGGGGTAATCTTAAGGATGGTCTCGGGGTCGAAGAACATCTCGGGGAAGCTAACGGTAAGGTCAGCATCAACGGTGGAACCTTTGAGGGTCAAAACCTCGGGAACGCAGGTTACCTGAATCTGGTCCTGCTTTTTCTGCATTTTCTCGTAGCACTCGCCGCAGCTAACAAAAAGGGTAGCCATAAGAGAGAGTACCAGACCTACAGTTGCCAATCTTTTCATAGTGTTTCTTGGTATAAAAATGTTATTATTGTTTTGTTGTTTCTGTCTATCGTGTTGTCATCGGCGCTTCTGCGGGCACCCTTGCCCACCTACGCCGATAGTGGTTTAGCACAGCCGAGGCCGTTCTACACCACTATACGACTAACAAAGGTAGTGTTTTTTTTGATATCCACCTCCCTTAGGAGGTAAAAATCATCCTAAAAACCCTATTTTTTATCCCTGCGCTCGGGGCGGTGGCCGCCTTTGTGCTCACCTTTGGGGCGTGCGGGCCTCTCGGCGGGCTCCACATAACCCTCGGGCTTGGGAAGCAACACCTTGCGCGAAAGCTTCAATTTGCCCGACTTGGGATCGGCACCAATAAGCTTAACCTCGAGCATATCGCCCTCTTTCAGGCCGGTCTCTGCCATAGTCTCGAAGCGCTTGTAGTCGATCTCCGAGATGTGCAACAGAGCGTCCTTACCGGGAAGAATCTCGATGAATGCGCCGAAGTCGACAATCGAGCGAATCTTGCCGTTGTAGACCTCGCCCACCTCGGGAACAGCCACGATACCTTTGATGCGGGCCAGAGCAGCATCCATACCCTCTTTGTCCTGACCAAAGATGTCAACAACACCCTTGTTGTCCACCTCGGTGATGGTGATGGTGGTGCCGGTAGTCTTCTGGATATCCTGGATAACCTTGCCACCGGGGCCGATAACAGCGCCAATGAAGTCCTGGGGACTGATGATCTGTACGATGCGGGGTACGAAGGGACGGAAGTCCTCGCGAGGCTCGGCGATGCACTCGGTGAGCTTACCGAGGATGTGCATACGGCCCTGGCGTGCCTGCTCGAGAGCCCTTGCGAGAACCTCATAGGAGAGGCCGTCGACCTTGATATCCATCTGGGTGGCGGTGATACCATCGGCGGTACCGGTCACCTTGAAGTCCATATCGCCCAAGTGGTCCTCGTCACCAAGAATGTCGGAGAGGATTGCGTAGCGCTCGCCCTCCGAAATCAGACCCATAGCAATACCCGAAACGGGTTTCTTCAGCTTCAGACCCGAATCCATAAGAGCCAGAGTACCAGCACATACGGTAGCCATCGACGACGAGCCGTTGGACTCGAGAATGTCGCTCACCACCCTCACTGCATAGGGGTTCTCCTCACCCACGGGAACCATAGGTTTCAGAGCCCTCCAAGCCAAGTTGCCGTGGCCAATCTCGCGGCGCGAGAGGCTGCGTGCGGGCTTAGCCTCGCCGGTAGAGAAGGGAGGGAAGTTGTAGTGGAGCACAAACTGCTCGCTACCCTGGTTGAGAACCTCGTCGATCATCTTCTCGTCGAGCTTGGTACCGAGGGTCACGGTGGTCATCGACTGGGTCTCACCGCGGGTGAAGACAGCCGAACCGTGGGCGCAAGGAAGTACGCCTACCTCACACCAGATGGGGCGAATCTCGTCGGTCTTACGGCCATCGAGACGTTTGCCCTCGTCGAGAATCATATTCCTCATCGCCTTCTTCATCACCTCGTCGTGGAAGTAGCGGTGGATCATACCCTTCTTCTCCTCGAGCTCCTCCTCGGTGAACTGCTCGCAGAACTCTGCCTCGAGAGCCTCGAAGGCCTCGCTGCGCTCGTGTTTGGCGCTACCAGCAGTTGCAATGGCGTAGGCCTTGTCGTAGGTCTCGGCGATAACTTTTGCCTTGAGCTCCTCGTCGTTCACCTCGTGGCAGTACTCCCTCTTGACATCTTTGCCAAGCTCTTTTGCGAGCTCCATCTGCACCAAGCACTGGGGTTTGATGGCCTCGTGAGCAAACTTGATAGCCTCGAGCATATCGGCCTCGCTCACCTCTTTCATCTCGCCCTCCACCATCAGGATGTTGTCGTAGGTTGCGCCCACCATCAGGTCGATGTCGGCGTCCTTATTCTGGTCGAAGGTGGGGTTGATGATGAGCTCGCCATTTACCCTTGCAACCCTCACCTCGGAGATGGGGCACTCAAAGGGGATGTCCGACACTGCCAGAGCAGCCGAAGCGGCCAAACCAGCCAAAGCATCGGGCTGAATATCTTTTGCAGCCGAGATGAGGTTCACGGTCACAAACACCTCTGCGTGGTAGTTGGAGGGGAACAGGGGGCGGAGAGCTCGGTCGATGAGCCTTGCCACCAGAATCTCGCTATCCGAGGGGCGTGCCTCACGTTTGAGGAAGCCTCCGGGGAAGCGGCCTGCAGCTGCATATTTTTCGCGATACTCTACCGACAGGGGCATAAAGTCGCAATCGTCTTTTGCATCTTTTGCTGCCACCACGGTAGCGAGCAACATAGTGTCGCCCTGCTGAACGATTACCGAACCGTCAGCCTGTTTGGCATACTTGCCAGTCGAAATGGTAATTTCGCGCTCGGCGTCGAGCTTGATTACCTTCTTGATTTCGTTGTACAACATCTTTTTACGTCTTATTTATTTTGCATCCAATTGGTTGTCTTTTTGGGGGTGGATTTCTCATCCTTCAAACACAAAGCAAAGGCAAGTGCCATAGTGGAACATTGCCTTTGCTGTTGCATTCTCTTCTCAAGCGTAGCCTATTTACGGATACCGAGAGCCTTGATGATTGCCCTGTAGCGCTCGATGTCTACACGTTTGAGATAGTCGAGCAGCTGACGACGTTTACCTACGAGGCGGAGCAGCGCGCGCTGGGTTCCGTAGTCGTGACGGTTCTGTTTCATGTGCTCGGTAAGGTGGTTGATACGGTAGGTAAAAAGTGCTACCTGGCTCTCAGGCGAACCAGTGTCTACTTTCGAAGCACCGTACTGACCGAAAAGCTCCTGCTTTTTCTCTGCGTTCAAATAACTCATTTTCTGATATTTATTAGTTATGTTCCACTTTACGACGAATCCGCCTTATCGAATATCGCCAAAGCGTGGCGCAAAAGTACAAATAAATTTCAAAATGCAAAATTCAAAATTCAAAATTTTTTGATTTTTAGGACATTATATGGCCTCCTCGACTCCGAAACGCGCCCCACAGAAGGCTTCGGCGTTTTCAAATCCCAAGATTCACCTTATCTTTGCGCTATGAAAAAGTTTGGACCCATCCTCATAGCACTCCTTGCCGCCCTGGTTGTCGCCCTCATCGTGGTCGATTGCAGGCGCAAACCCTCGCTGCAGCCCCAGCCACACATCACCCTGCGTGGACAGGCCCTCGGCACCTTCTACCAAATCACCGCCCTCGGCACCCTGCCCAACGACTTCCAGCAGAGGCTCGACTCCCTCTTTGGGGTGGCCAACTCTTCGATGAGCATCTTCGACAAAGGGTCGCTCCTGAGTCGCATCAACCGCGGCGAGTGCTCCACTGCCGACCACCACATTGCACACTGCATCTCCGTGGCCGAGGGGGTGAGTCGCCTCTCCGGGGGCTACTACGACATCACCATCCGCCCCTTGGTGGAGGCCTTCGGTTTTGCGGGCAAGAACCCCGACTACACCGTCCGCGTCGACTCGCTCCTCGAATTTGTGGGCTACGAGAAGCTGAGGCTCAATGGGTTGGAGGTCATCAAGTCCGACCCGAGGGTCACCATCGACCTCAACTCCATAGCCAAGGGCTACACCGTCGACCTTGCCGCCTCGCTCTTGGAGTCGTGTGGCGTGGAGAGCTACCTTGTGGACATCGGCGGCGAGATCTTCTGTCGCGGCACCAATCCTCGCGGTGAGCAGTGGGGTGTGGGTGTGGAGACCCCCTTCGAGGGCAACTTCTCCATCACGGGTGAGCACCTGACCACCATAATCCGCGTCTCCAATCTCGCGATGGCCACCAGCGGCAACTACCGCAACTTCCGCACCGCACCCGACGGTCGCAAATTCACACACATCATCGACCCCCACACCGGAGCCAACACCACATCCTCGCTCCTCTCCGCCACCGTCTTGGCCGAGAGTTGCACCCTCGCCGACGCCTATGGCACTATGTTCATAGCACTCGGGCTCGAGCGCGCACGCGAGGTTGCCGAGCGCGAGGGCATCGCCGCCCTCTTCATCTACGACGACGGAGGCACAATGAGGGTGGAGCGCACCAGGGAGTTCAACCGCATAATCAAAGAGTAGGAAAGAATGCTTAGCAAAGAAGAGATATCCATACTTCAGGGGCTCAACCCCGCACAGGAGGCCGCGGTGAGGGACTACACCTCGCCCTCGCTCATTGTGGCAGGTGCCGGCTCGGGCAAGACCCGCGTGCTCACCTGTCGCATAGCCTGGATGATTTCGCAGGGTGTTGCCCCGTGGGAGATTATGGCTCTCACCTTCACCAACAAGGCCGCCAAGGAGATGAGGGAGCGAATCACGGCAATGGTGGGCGAGGAGAAGGGTCGCTACATCTGGATGGGCACCTTCCACTCCATCTTCCTCCGCATACTCTATGCCGAGGTGGAGCACATAGGTTTCCAGCCCAACTTCACCATCTATGACACCGCCCAGAGTGAGAGCCTCATCAAACGCATAATCAAGGATTTGCAGCTCAGCGACGAGGTCTACAAGCCCCGCGAGGTGCGCTCACGCATATCGCTCGCAAAGAACAACCTTGTCACCCCCCAAGCCTACGAGGCCAATGCCTCCTTCACCGAGGAGGACAAAAAGCGTCGCCAGCCCCAATTCTACCAGATCTACAAGGGCTATTGCGCCGCCTGCAAGCAGAACAATGCGATGGATTTCGACGACCTGCTGCTCCAGACCAACATCCTCTTCCGCGACCATCCCGACGTGTTGGAGAAATACCGCCAGAAGTTCAAGTACATCCTCGTGGATGAGTATCAGGACACCAACGTGGCGCAGTATATCATCGTCCGCAACCTCGCGGCGGGAAGTTCGAAGATCTGCGTTGTGGGCGACGATGCACAGAGCATCTACTCCTTCCGTGGTGCCAAAATCGAGAACATCCTCCGCTTCCAGCGCGACTTCCCCGAGGCACGACTCTTCAAGCTCGAGCAGAACTACCGCTCCACACGCACCATAGTCGAGGCCGCCAACAGCATCATCGAGCACAACAAACACCGCATCAAAAAGCGCGTCTACTCGGAGAATGCCCGAGGTGAGAAAATCAAGCTCCTGAGGGCCTACACCGAGGGTGAGGAGGCTCAGATGGTGGCCACAGGCATCCGCACAGCACACGCCCTCGACGGCTCGGACGACTGGAGCAACATCGCCATCCTCTACCGCACCAACGCCCAATCGCGTGCGCTCGAGGAGGCTCTCCGCAAGCGCGACATCCCCTACCGCATCTACGGCGGCCACTCCTTCTACGACCGCAAGGAGGTCAAGGACCTGATGGCCTACTTCAAGACCATAGCCAACCCCCGCGACGACGAGTCGCTGCTGCGCATCATCAACTACCCCGCACGCGGCATTGGCGATGTGACCATCAACCGCATCCGTGAGTTTGCCGCAGCCAAAGGGGTGAGTCTCTGGGAGGCTCTCTCCAATGCCACCCCCGAGGAGCAGGCCCTCTTGGGCAAGAGAGTGATGGAGTTCCACTCGCTCATCTACTCCCTCTCGTTGCTCCGCAGCGAGAAGACCCTCTACGAATTTGGCCTCGAGGTGGCCACCCGCTCCGGACTCATCTCCAGCTTCAAACTCAACCCCTCGCCCGAGAACGAGAGCGCACTCCAGAACATCGAGGAGCTGCTCAATGCAATGCAGAACTTCCGCCACGAGATGATTGAGGTGGCTGGTGCAGAGGAGGTTACGGAGCCCTCGCTCGAGGTGTGGTTGCAGAATATCTCGCTGCTGACCGATATGGACGAGAAGGATGTGGAGCGCAAAAATTGGGTGACGCTGATGACCGTCCACGCCTCCAAAGGACTCGAGTTCGACCACATTTTCATCACGGGTCTCGAGGAAAACCTCTTCCCGAGTCTCAACTCCATAGCCTCGCCCGAGCAGGTCGAGGAGGAGCGAAGGCTCTTCTATGTGGCCGTAACGAGGGCCAAGGTGGATGTGACAATCTCCTTTGCCGAGACCCGCTTCAAGTGGGGCAACACGGAGTTCAGCCGCCCCAGCCGCTTCCTCAAGGAGATCGACCCCGCCTACCTCGACGTGCGATTCGAGGAGCGCGAGGAGAAGGGGGAGCGCGAGAACGGACGAGAGCGCATCGAGGAGCTCAAGCGTCGCTACGACCAGCGCGAAAATCGCACCGTTGTGGACCGACGCGACTACTACTCGCGCGGCACACGTCCCACCCCCTATGGTCAGCCCACCGCACCCTCCTACGGTGGTCGCCACACCTCCCCCACCACCCCGTCGCATCCGCCAATGCCCGACACCTCGAGGATGAAGAGCGTGGGTGTTCGCAACACCGAGAGCGGCGAGAAGGTAAGTTCGGGTAGCGGCTACAGTGTGGGTCAGAGGGTGAGCCACGCCCGCTTCGGCGTGGGTTGCATCAAGGACATCGAGGTGCTCACCAAGGATATGAAAATCACCGTGGAGTTCGAAGAGTTCGGCACCAAATCGCTCCTGGCCGCCTATGCCAAACTAACCATCCTGTAGGGTTGTAGGCGAGCCTCGGAGAGGAGATAAAATAAGGTAGGAAATATGGTACGTTTTCAAGCCAAACGTACCATATTTCCTACCTTATTTTTTCGCACACCTAACCGCGCAACTCTCTAATGTGCAGTCGTTTGTCGGCCAGATTCACAAGCCAGCTCACAAAAGCACCCACCAAGGCGCCCAAAATCCAGCCAAAGAGTATCTGAGAGGGGAAGTGGACACCCAAATAGATTCTCGAGTAGCCCACAGCAAAGACCCACGCGGCCATCCACGGCCAATAGGCCCTACTCTCGCGCAGTGCACCCAGCCCCACAACCAGAAAAATACTCATCGTGGTGGCCGCGTGGGCCGATATGGTGCCATAGCGGCCGAAGATGCAGTGCTCCTGCTTGATGGGGTCCCACACGAGGTGGAGTTGTTCGCGGATGCCCTCAACGCGGTTGGGGCGCAACATCTGGTAGGTCTCCTTGAAGTAGTTGCAAATCTGGTCGCTCAAGGCAACTCCCACAACAACCGCCAGCAGAATCACCACCATATAGCGCCACCCCCAACGCCGATAGACCATCCACAAGAGAAACAAGTAGAGCGGAGCCCAAGTGAGCTTCTCCGAGGTGAGCCACATCAGGCGGTCGAGAACAAGGCCGCCATCGAAATTGAGCGCGAGCATTGCGCTATGGTCAAGTGCTGTGAGATTCATTGTGTTTGGGTATAGTGGGTTTGGTGGAGGTGGATAGGGTGCTCCCCAGGGGAGTCGAGAGTCTGCCCTCCGCAGAGGTGGTTAGTAGGCCAATTAGTTGTTGTCGCGGGCAAAGCCGAGGTAGTAGAGGAGGGTGGCAATGGCACTCAAGGCAGCCACAAGGTAGGTGCGCGCAGCCCAACGGAGCGACACCGTGGCACCCTTCATCTGCTCGGGATTCAACACACCGCTACCCTCGAGCCAACGAATGGCACGAGCCGAAGCGTTGTACTCCACAGGCAGAGTGACCAACGAGAAGAGTGCCGAGGCGGCAATCATAGCAATGCCCACCCAGAAGATTGCAGGCACGCTGTTGATAAGCAAGATACCCAACACAATCACCCAAGTGGAGAGCGACGAGGATATCTGGATGACGGGGACAAGCGCCGAGCGGAGTCGGAGGGGTGCATAGCCATAGGCGTGCTGCACGGCGTGGCCACACTCGTGGGCTGCGACGGCGGCTGCGGCTATGGATGCGCTGGAGTAGACACTCTCGCTGAGGTTGACGGTGCGAGTGGCGGGGTTGTAGTGGTCGGTGAGGTGGCCGCGTGTGGAGATCACCTTCACGTCGTGGATGCCGTGGTCGCGCAACATACGCTCGGCCACATCCTTGCCGGTGAATCCGCCAGGGAAGTGTACGCGCGAATACTTGTTGAAGACCGAATTGAGGCGCAGTTGCACGATGAGGCCCGCCACGCCGATGACGATAAGCAAAAGAATCGATGTTGACATTGTCTGTTCTCTGTTTCTAACTATTAAATAAGGGTTGCACAATCGTAGTGCGAGGCGCCACAAGCACCCCGCCTACAACACAAACGCACCCAGGGGCACAACTATTGTTCGAGGAACTTATAGTAGGAGTCGGCCTGCGCGGTGGGGGTGAGCACAATCTCGCTGATGTTGACGTGGGGAGGCTGCATTGCCGCCCAAACGATTGCCTCGGCAACATCCTCACCCTTAAGAGGTTGGAGACCCTTGTAGACACCATCGGCACGGTCCTTGTCGCCGTGGAAGCGGACCACGGAGAACTCGGTCTCAACCATTCCGGGGCGAATCTCGGTCACTCGGATGCGGTGGCGCAGGAAGTCGATACGCATACCGTGGCTGAGTGCGTGTACGGCGTGCTTGGTGGCGCAATAGACGTTGCCGTTCTCATAGACCTGCGTGCCCGCGGTGGAGCCGAGGTTGATGATGTGGCCGCCCTCGCCGCGCTCAATCATTCGGTTGGCCACAGCGCGGGTGATATAGAGAAGGCCCTTGACGTTGGTGTCGATCATAGCGTTCCAATCGGCAGTGGCGCCCTCATTGAGGTGCTCCAAACCCGACGCGAGGCCCGCGTTGTTGACGAGGATGTCGATCTGGGCAAACTCCTCGGGCAGAGCCTCGAGAGCCGCCTCACACATAGCCTTCTCTCTCACGTCGAACGATGCCACGCAGACCTCCGCACCAAACTGCTCCTTCAGCTCGGCCTTGAGTGCTGCCAGGCGTTCGCTGCGACGTCCTGTGATGATTATTTTGTAACCCTCCTCGGCAAATGCTCGTGCGGTGGCCTCGCCGATACCGGAGGTTGCGCCGGTGATCAATACTACTTTACTCATACTCTTGCGGTGTAAAAAAAAGATGTTATATGTTTTGTGAGGTAAATATATCAATTTTTTTGTACTTTTGAGCCACAAGAGAGCGAAAAAGATGGCCAAAGGGAATATTGAACTATTTCTGGCCCGACGGATATCCTCCGCCTCGGGACGCCGCAGCGGTGCTATGACGGGCATTGCCCGCATCTCCGTGGCCATAAGTATGGCCGTCATCTTCGTGGCCCTCTCCGTGGTGGGCGGATTCAAAGTGGCTCTCAGCGAGAAACTTACGGGACTCAACAGCCACATCACCGTGGACGTGGCACAGGCCCACAACGCGCCCCAAGCCGAGCCTCTCGTGCGCAACGAGGAGTTTGAGGCAAGGGTCGCCACGATGGAGCACTTCGCCTCGCTCACCACCTACACCTCCCGCTCCGGAATTGTGCGTAGTAAGGAGGCAATGCAGGGTGTGGTGCTGCGCGGCGTGGAGCCCTCCTACGACTCGCTCTACTTCGCCTCCGCACTCATCGAAGGCTCCCTGCCACGCATCGAGACCCCCGAACGCAAAAAGGATCTGCTCATCTCCAAGAGCCTCGCCTCGATCATTGATGTGGGTGTGGGCGACAAGGTGGAGTTCATCTTCACCTCCCCCTCGGCCCCCATCAGGCGCGAGAGTTTCAAGGTGTGCGGCATCTACTCCACGGGGCTCTCGCAGATGGAGTTGGGACTCACGCTCACCGACGCACGCAACGTAAGGCGCATAAATGGTTGGGCCGAGAATGAGGTCTCGGGCTACAAGATTATGGCCACCTCGATGGAGTATATGGAGTCGCTCTGCAGCGACGTGAGGGCCGAGGCCTACCTCTGTGGCGACTCCCGCATTTGGCGCACCGCCCACATCGGCAACAACTATCCCCAGCTCTTCGATTGGCTCGCCACCCACGACATAAATGGTGCTGTGATTGTGGTCATTATGCTCGCCGTGGCGCTGCTCAATATGATTTCGGCACTGCTGATCATCATCTTCGAACACATCCGCACCATCGGCACACTCAAGGCTCTCGGTATGCGTAACCGCTCGATTCACAAGCTCTTCCTGTGGTGTGGACTGCGCGTCATACTCATCGGCCAACTCTGGGGCAACCTCGTGGCAAGTGCCCTGCTGCTTGCCCAGCACCTCACCGGATTCATCGCCCTCGATGCCGAGGCCTACCTCATCGACAGGGTGCCCGTGGCATTCGATTGGGGGTGGTGGTTGGGTATGAACGTGGCCATCCCCGTGGTGCTCACCCTGCTGCTCGCCATTCCCGTGGCAGTCACCTCGCGCATCCGCCCCGACCAAACCATCAAGTACAGCTAACCCCCTAACAACCACCGCACTATGAAGTCTCTCCTCCGCCATTGGGCCGCCATTGCCACCCTCCTCTTTGGAGTGTTGTTCCTCACGGGATGCAGCCTCATCTCGCTCGACGACTTCACGCTCCACAACGCACGCATCGTGGGCCTCGACTTCACAAAGGGTGCCACAGTGGAGATGACCATCGAGAACACCTCCCTCTTCAAGGTGAACATCACGGGTGGAGAGCTCACCGCCTACCATCGCGGCAGGCCCATCGGGGAGCTCTATCTCCAGACTCCCGCCACACTCCCCGGGCGCTCCACCACCACCGTCACCGTGGAGATTGGCTTCCGTTTCCGCTCCGCATCGGCGGCACTCAGTGCGCTCGGAGCACTGAAGTCCTCACCCGACGACATCACCATTGGTGGCTACGGCGAGGGCAGGGTTTGGTTCTTCAAGAAGCGTTTTGAGCGCAGCGAGGTGCCACTTTCGAAATTTATTGCTATCTTTGGCGAAGTGTCCAACTATTTATAGAAGAGAAACTACCGTGCGAAAAACCATCGTCATACTCCTTGGAGGACTCCTCCTCGGCCTCACCGCCTCCGCACAAGAGGTGGTGGAGAGTTCGGCTGTCGTGCCCACCGACGCCACAAATAGTGCCCAACATATTGCCGAGGCGCCCCAAAGTGCCCCCATCCAGCACCCTGCCGACTCGCTGGCTACCGCGGAGGCACAACCCCTCGTCTCGCAGCACTACATCCACTCCAGCGCACAAGAGGCCATTGAGAAATATCTCCGCCAGACCTCGCCCCGCAAGAGCTATCAGGGCTACCGCATCCGCATCTTTGCCAGCCACACCCAATCGGCACGCACCGACGCCGAGGCGGCTATGGCCCTCTTCAGCGAGCACTACTCCGTGCCCCTCTACTTTGCCTACGAAAACCCCTATTTTCTGGTCACTTGTGGCAACTGTCTCACTCAGGAGGAGGCCATAATGCTCCTCTCGAAGGTGAGAATCCACTTCCCCAAGGCCTTCATTGTGTCCACCGAGATTCCCGCAGAGCTCTTCACCACTCCGCCTGCACCTCCCGCTCCCGAGACAACCGAGGAGGGTGAGAGTGAGGTTAGTGAGGTTAAGGAGCTTAGGGAGAGTAGTGAAGGAGATGCAGGTGATGGGGCGGAGAGCCCAGCAGCGCAGCCCGAGGAGAGTGCCACTCCTCTCGCCACCCTCGAAGTCTAAAGCAAGGCCCCAAGGAGATATCTCCGCTCCCTGAGAGGGGGCACGCCGATAGAATCCCACCAAAAAGAGTCGACCACCACCCTATGTGGGCAGTGGTCGACTCTTTTCTATGCAGACACCTCTACGCGGGAGCGCAAGGCCTCTACTGTATCTTGATGTCCTCGATGCTCACCAACTTATTCACAATGGCATAGATGGTTATGCCAGCCGGACTGTGGATCTGCAACTTGGAGGTGATATTGCGACGATGGGTGGTCACCGTGTGGACCGAGAGGCACAATGCGTCGGCAATCTCCTTGCTGGTCATTCCCTTGGCAATGCAACCCACAATCTCCTTCTCGCGTTGGGAGAGTTGCTCCGAGCCACTCTCCTCCTCCTCGACACACTCCTCGCCATAGCCTGCGCCCTGCATCCGCAGAGCCTCCTCAACGCGCTTGACGGCAGGCACAAAAATCGCATCCTCCACCAAGCAGTGATTGGCAATGTCGTTCTCGCAATTGATGATGTCGAACAACACCGAATGGAGCAAATCGCCGTTGCCCTCCTGGGGGTAGTAGCGCACGATAACTCCTTTCAACTCAGCAAGTTTGTCGGCCAAGCGCGAGTCGCGGTTGGTGTGTCGGGCGGCAAAGGTCTCAATGGTGTAGTCGCGGTTGAGGTAGCCCTTCATCAGCGACTCCACATAGGCAAAGACGGTGGAGTTCTCGTGGCGCATATGTCGCCTCACTTCGGCCACATAGTCGTCGTAGAACTTGAGAATCAGCAGCGCCACCTCGTCCTTGCCGGAGCAGTCGATGGCCTCGATGAGCTTGCGACGGATGGAGGGGAGATTGAACTCGAGAAACCAACTGTGGGCCCTCTTGAGATACTCCATAAGTTGCGCGAGCGAGATGTCGCCATCGTCGAACTTGTGGCCACTCGTGAAGTTGGCTACGGCCAAAAAAGTGGCCGTATCAACCCCCCTCTCGCGGCAAATCTCCCCCACGGTCTTGTCGCCAAAACCGAGGGGAATGCCAAAGCGGCTCATCACGAAGAGGATGGCTCCGTTGTCGTTGACAAGGGCACGCAACTTGTCGCCTTCGCCGTAGGGGGTTCTGTAGTGATGCATCGTTAGAAGTTCTTTTTCAGGCGTTTAATCTTTTTGTCGGCGGGGGTAGCCTCACGGATGGAGATGGCAAAGCCGCCGCCACGAGCCATTGCAATCTGGGCCACGCTCTTGCCATTCACCTTGCCCTCCACAATGCGGTAGGCCTCGGGGTTGGTCTCATAGTCGGCATCCTTGGCGTCGGCATAGATGGTGGCCACATACTCCTTGCCTGCGGGGAGGAAGTCGAAGGAGAGGGAGAGGGTGCGCCTATTCTCGTCGGTAACACCGCCCACAAACCAATTCTCCGAGTTCTTATCCTTGCGGGCAATGACCACATAGTCGCCGGGCTCGGCCATCAGATAGCGGCTCTCGCTCCACTCCACGGGCACATCCACAATGAATTGGAAGGCGTCGATGTAGCGCTCATAGTTCTCGGGCATATCGGCAGCCATCTGCAGGGGCGAGTAGAGAGTCACATAGAGTGCGAGCTGGTTGGCCAGGGTGGAGAGCACCTTGGAGTTGTTGCCGGGGATGTCGGTGAGGTCCATACGGAAGATGCCGGGGGTGTAGTCCATCGGGCCACCCTGCAAGCGGGTGAAGGGGAGGATGGTGACGTGGTGGGGGTGGGTGCCGCCAAACGACTGATACTCGGTGCCACGAGCCGACTCGTTACCGATGAGGTTGGGCCAAGTGCGGCACAGACCTGTGGGGCGCACAGCCTCGTGGGCATTGACCATAATCTTATACTCGGCAGCCTTCTGGATGGCATAGAGATAGTGGTTGTTCATCAGCTGACCGTAGTGGTACTCGCCGCGGGGGAAGATGTTGCCCACATAGCCGCTCTTGACGGAGTTGTAGCCGTTGTCGACCATAAATTGATATGCCTTGTCCAAGTGGCGCTCATAGTTGCGAACGCTCGAGGAGGTCTCGTGGTGCATCATCAGCCTCATACCCCTCTCGTTGGCATACTTCTGCAACTCGGGGAGGTTGAAGTCGGGATAGGGGGTCACAAAGTCGAACACATAGTCTTTGTGCTGGCCGAACCAATCCTCCCAGCCAACGTTCCAACCCTCCACGAGGAGTTGGTCGAAGCCATAGCGGGAGGCGAAGTCGATGTAGCGCTTGACATTCTCGTTGTTGGCGCCGTGTCGGTTGTGGGGCTTGAGGTCGGCATAGTCCACCTCGGCGAGTTTGATGTTGCCCTCGGCGGCATAGGACCAATTGGTCTTGCCGGTGATGAGCTCCCACCACACACCCATATACTTGACGGGCTTGATCCACGAGGTGTCCTCGATAGCACAAGGCTCATTGAGGTTGAGAGTGAGCCTCGAAGCGAGCAACTCGCGTGCGTCGTCGGTGATGACTGCGGTCCTCCAAGGGGTCTTGGCAGGGGTCTGGAGGTAGGCCTTATTGCCAATGGCGTCGGGGGTGAGCCACGAGGTGAAGGTGAGGGTCTCGGGGTTGTAGAGCAGGTGCATACAAGAGTAGTCCACCAGGGCGGCCTCGTGGAGGGTGATGTAGATGCCCTCGGCGCTCTTCATCGTGAGTGCGGTCTGCACACCCCAATCGGAGAACCTTGTGGTGGAGGAGTTGGTGCTGACGTGAGCAGCGGCGATGGCGCCCATCTCGGAGAGTTTCGACTCGAAATAGTCATACTCCTGGGTGTCGTAGTCACCGGGCATCCAGAAGGCGTTGTGGTCGCCGGTGAGTGCAAACTCGGTGCGCTCCTCGGCCACGGTGAAGTATTTCAGACTCCTCTGGCGGGGGAACTCATAGCGCAAGCCATAGCCGTCGTTGTAGAGCCTCACGCGGATGTTCATCTTCCTGTTGGAGAAGGTCTGGGTGAGTTGCACGAGGAGTTCGTTGTAGTGGTTACGGATGGAGGTCTCCTCACCCCACACGGGGGTCCAGGTCTCGTCGAAGGAGCTCTTCACGGCCTCGCCGGCGGTGAAGCCATCGAGGAGGTCGGAGGTGCCGTTGAGGTCGAATCCGAGTCGGCTGGGGAGGATTACGGGTGCGCCTTTGTAGTCGACGGAGTAGGTGGGGACACCCTCGTTGAGCGAGAAGGTGAAGGAGAGGTTGCCGTCGGGCGAAGTGATGGTTTGGGCCTTGAGCGCAGCTGCGGAGAGAGCCACGAGTGCCACAAGCGAAAGGATTAGTCTTTTCATCTGCTATTTGGTTTTTTGGTTTTATTCTCTGCGGGTCGGATGGGGAGTTGTACTCTACAAGAGTACAAATATAGCATTTTGAGTTGAAAGTTGAAACTCGGGCACCAAAATATTAGCCCCACTCCTCCCCCACCGAGTCGCATTCTGCTCGCTGTGGCCGCAGGGAGCAGGAGAGAAAAGGAGCGGGCTACTTGCCTACGTTGCCGTAAGCACGGAGCCCGCTCGGAGCAGTTGGGATGCACGGTGCACCCCACTATGTGTGGCTACTCTTATTTGATCGAACCAGCCTCGTTGTTGAAGTCGAGAGTGATGATCTGACCAGCGGTTACAGCAACAGCCTCCTGGTCGTTGCCACCTGCGCGGTAAACGATAGCGCCGTCATAGATGTTGAACTCCGAGTGCCACCAGTTGCCAGCGCCGTCGGCGGGAACATACATACGGAGGTTACCAGAAGCGTTAGCGGTGATGGTTGCGGTACCATCGGCGTTTACGGTGAAGGGATATGCACCCTCGTCCCAGCTGCCAAATGCGTCACCAATACCGTAGATAGCTGCGGGAGCTACCGAAACAGCGTCTGCATTGAGGTCAACGATGATGAGGTAGAGACCATCAGCCTCAACCATATTGTTGCCGGGAGTTACGAAACCGCTGTTGTTAGTCAGACCGCAGAAGTCACCGTTCCACTCGCGGAGTGCGCAGAACTTGAACTCGGTGGTGGTGGTCATATAGCGAACAGCCCAGAACTTACCGGGAACGCTGTGAACGGGAACCATCGAAACAACGGTCGAAGCGTTCCAATCCCAGTTACCAAACTCGTTACCGATGATGTACATAGTCTCGGGCATAGTGCTCTCCTGGGTGCACTCAGCTGTGTAGGTGAAAGCCTCAGCAACAGCACCCGAAGCGGGTTTCCAAGTGAGGGTCAAGGTGTAGAGACCAGCAGCCTCAACAGCGAGGTTGTTCTGAGCAGCGTTGTGGAGTTTGCCGTCGGTCAAGCCCAACGAAACCTCAGCTTTAACCAAGCCGTCAACGTCGAGGTTGATTTTCCAGCCGTGGCACGAAGCCCATTTGTACTCACCGTTCTTTGCAAGGTTCTGCTCGGTGAGGGTGTAGGTAACGCTACCGTCAGCATTAACGGTCTCAGCAGCCTCGGTGAAGCCCCAACCGTTCATACCACCACGAACGCCCCATTTTGCGCGCTGGATGATAATCTGGGGATACTCGAGATCGCCAACAGCGTTGTTGTCGAGTACGATGTGGTACATACCGGTCTCTTTAACCTGCATTGCGGGAGCACTCTCGCCGATGATCATCTCACCTGCAAGGATCTTCATATTGGGGTTGTCTGCGAAGTTTTTGCAGTTGGGGTCGCTCTCGTCGTAACCGTAGTTAACCTCCGACAAGGTAGCACCGTAGAAGATCTTGTTACCTGCCATATTCTCAACGAGCGAGAAATCCTTGTTGGCCTCGAGCCAAATGTACTTCTCGAACATACCCGCGCGGAGCGATTTGTCCACCTCGTTCGAACCAGCTGCCATCTGGTTAACAGCCAAGAACTCCTGGGTACCTACAGCGTCGCCGTAGATGTAGAAACCGTCGAATACGATGGGGCCGTTGGGCTCCTCGGGTTTGTCACCACAAGCGGTGAAACCTGCCATAAGTGCCATAGCACCAAGCAAATACAAAAGTTTTTTCATAGTTTGATTTTTGTTGATTAAAAAAAGGTTTGTTGTATAAAAAGTGTGTTTGTGTCTCTTGTGTGGAAAACTACTTCACATCCTGGTTGGTGTAGCCGGGGTTCTGTGTCCAGATGGGCTTACCAGCCTCGTCGCGGAGCGATTTCTCGAGCACCGAACGGGGGATGGGGAACCACTTGAGGTGGTCGGCCTTGTTGGTAACATACTGGATGTTGCCATACTCGTTGTAGCGGATGAGGTCCCTACGACGTACCATCTCCCAAGTGAACTCCCTACCACGCTCGTCGAGGATACCCTGGAGAGTGGGAGTGGTCGAAGCCTCGGGATAGGCTGCCTTGAAGGCGTCTACCGAACCCATAGCACGTTTGAAGTAGGCGTCGAAGTCGCTCTTGCTCACGCCGTTGATGCCGCTGGCACCTGCACCGCCTCGCAAGATGGCCTCCTCCTTCATCCAGAGCACGTCGGCATAGCGCATCAGGATGAAGTCGTTCTCGCAGTACTTGTAGGTACCGGTCTTATCGGGCTCCCATTTGTTCAGGCGGGCGCCGTCGAAGTTGTGTGCATTGTTGATGTTGGAGATCTCCGAGTGGATGATGGTGGGCTCATCGTGGTCCTCATCGACATACATAGCCGAGGTGTCGCGGGCAGCAATCTGCTCTGCGGTGGCCGCTGCCTTGTAAACAGGACCAACAAACCAACCCCACTCCTGCTTGTCGCCGGTACCATTCCTCTTGCTCTCCTCGCCCACGCCGCGAACGTCGCTGGTGTTGTAGAGCTTCAGGAAGTCGGGACGTGCACAGAAGCCGTTCCAAGTGTCGAGCACCATACCGTAGGCCTGCTGAATGCCATAGTGGTGGGTGTTCATCACGATGCGGAGCTTGTTGCTCATCGACCACTGGCTACGCTCGTCGAAATCTGCCAAACCGTTGTCCACGATGCAGAGGATGTTCTCCTTGCTACCCTCGTTGAAGATCTTGAAGTTGTTGAAGTAGTTGTTCTCGATGGTGTAGCTACCCTTGTTGATAACCTCGTCGCAGCAGCGCACACAGTTGTCATAGAAGGAGCCCTGGAACTGGGCGGGTCGCTCCACGGTCTGGAAGATGTTGTCGAGGGTACAGCCATACGACTCGGCGTTGAGATAGAGACGCGCGAGGAGTGCGTAGGCGAAGCCCTGAGTGGTGCGGCCATAGTTGGCAGCGCGGTTCGAATCGTCAACAACAGCCATATTGGGGGCGTTGCGCTCGAGCACAGCCACGAGCTGCGACCAAGTCTCCCAAGGCTGGTTCATAGGACCAACCACCTCCTCATATTTCTCGGTGTAGGGGATGCGGCCAAAGCACTCAAAGAGCAGGTAGAAGTAGTAGCTACGCAACACCTCAACCTCACCCACATACTGTGCATAGAGCTCGGGGGTCATATTATCCTTACCCAACTCGAGGGTCTGGAGCACGCGGTTACACGAAACAGCACCCGAGATGGTGGAGTTCCACACGTTCTTGATGGCGTCGCCACGGAAGTCCCAGGTGTGGGTGTTCTGTTTGAGCCAATAGCCACCGTCGTTCCAGTCGTTACCGCCGTTGCGGGGTACGCAGATACCCTCGTCGGACACGATGGTGGTGAGGCCCCAATAGCCCCAGTGGTCGTGGATCCACTTGAGGTCGGCATAGCACTGGCCTACCAGCAGAATGACGTTCTGCTCGTCCTGTACCATCTCATCCACAGTGGGGTTGCCATAGTTCTCCTCGTCGAGCAGACCATCGAAGTTGCTACACGACGACATCGAACCAATCATAGTGGCAGCAGCTGCCAACATTAAAAGATATTTTTTCATAATTCGCAGCATTTACAATTAGTTAAAAGAAAGGTTGAGACCGAAGAGTACGGTTGCCACGGTGGGATAGAAGTCGCAGTAGTCGATACCTGCACTCCACACGCTGTTGGTGTCCACCTCGGGATCCAAACCGCTATACTTGGTGATGGTCAGAAGGTTCTGGGCGGTAACATACACGCGGAGGCTCTTCACAGCTGCATCGTTGGGCAACCTGTGAGTGTAGCCAATGGTCACGTTGTCGAGTTTGATGTAGGAACCATCCTCGAGGTAGTAGTCCGAGAAGTTGGCCTTGTTGGTGTAGGTCACGTTGGTGCCGTTCACATCCTTCATAAAGAGGTTGTCGGCCTGGGTGGGACGGGGACCGTAGGCCCAGCGGGTGAGGTTGAGCACGTCGTTGCCATAGACACCACGGAAGAAGATGGTGGCATCGAAGTTCTTGTAGCGGAACGAGTTGTTCCAACCGAAGGTGAACAGAGGCTGTGCGTTGCCAATAACCTGACGGTAGGCATCAACTGCGGTTGCGTCGTCGCAGTAGCCACCTGCGGGGGTCCTATAAATCCACCTGCCGGTCTCGTCGATTTGGTAGAACTTGAGGCCATAGAAGGCGCCCACGCTCTCACCCTCGATGAGGATCTGGGTGTTGGTGTTCATAATACCGTTCTCACCCACGCCACCCGAAGTGGTCTCCTTGTAGTTGAAGCCCTTGCTGGGGTCGGAGAGTTTGGTGAGGTAGTTGCGGTTGAAGGAGATGGTGGGGGTGGTAGTCCACGAGAAGTCGCGGCCACGGATCACCTCGGCATTCAGCACGAGCTCCACACCGAAGCTATCCATCTGACCTGCGTTGGCAAGCAGAGTGGGATACTGATAGGGAGGAGTGGGAACCTCGTAGTCCCAGAGCAGGTCGCGGGTCTGACGGTAGTAGACATCCAAGCTACCATAGAAGCGGTTGTCGGAAATAGCGTAGTCCAAACCGAGGTTGTACTCGTGTTTCTTCTCCCACCTCAGGTCGGGGTTGACATTCTGGCTCACGCCATAGGTGTAGACATATGCACCGTTGTACCAGAAGGTACCGCCATTGGAGAGCATAGCCACCGAGCGGAGGTCGCTGGCGAGGTTGTTACCGGTAACACCCCAACCCAGACGGAGTTTGAGGTCGTTGATCTGGTCGTTACCCATCATAAACTCCTCCTCGTTGATGCGCCAACCAAACGAAAGGGCGGGGAACCAACCCCACTTGTTGTTGGCACCAAAGCGGCTCGAACCCTCACGACGGATAGATGCCGACACGAGGTATTTGCCATCGAACGAGTAGTTCACACGACCGAAGGCTGCAGCCAAGGTGTTGGAGTTGCGGTAGGAGCCCACGTTGAGGTAGGTCTTCTCGGCGTCGCCGTTACCGATCTGGTAGTATTTCATACCGGGGGTGGGGAAGCCCTTGTTCGAAGCGTTCATACCATCGTAGAGGAAGTGCTGGTAGGAGACACCGGCCACAGCGGTAACGCTGTGCGAGCCCGACGACCAAGCGTAGTCGAGGGTTGCCTCATAGAGCTCATTGCGGCTCGAATCGGTGCTACGACCAGCCTTGCCCGAGCCCTCGATGTCGGTGTTGATCACACCATTGTACCAATAGGAAGCGTTGTCGCCATCCTCCATAGCAGCAAAAGCGCTCAGCTTGAGGCCGTCGAACAGACGGAGCGAAGCCTTCACCGAGCCACGGAAGAAGTTGCCATCCTGGTAGCTCTCCTTGTTGGTCATATTCTCCACGGGGTTGGTCAAACCTGTACCCTGGGGGAGGTAGAAGCCATTCTCCTGGGTCTCATCGTAGATGGGATAGGTGGGGTTGAGGATAGCAGCCTGCTTGAAGTCGCCGGTGAAGTAGTCGTTGCGGTACTGCATATAGGAGAGGTCGTACTGCAACTCGAGGCGGCCATTGAGGGCCTTCTGCGAAGCGGCAATCTTGGCCATCAACTCGTTGCGGTTGGAGGTCTGGGCGATACCCTGTGCATCCTTGTAGGCCACCGAAGCGCGGTAGTTGAAGTTGCTTGCCGAGCCGGAGATGGCAACATTGTGGTGCTGGGTCATAGCCACGTCACGGGTGAGTGCGTCCATCCAGTCGGTGAGCTCATACTCGCCATTTTCGTTCTTGATGAGGGTGGGTTTGATGAGGCCGCCGGTGGTCTCCTCGAGTTTCACAAACTCCTCGGGGGTAGCCATACCCATATCGCCGTTGCGTACCGAAGCCGACATATAGCCCGAGTACTCAACCATAGTCTGAGCCTCTTTCGAGAAGTTCTCGCCGCGCTTGGTGGTGATGATAATCACACCGTTGGTACCACGGGTACCATAGATAGCAGCAGCCGAACCATCCTTGAGGACGTCCATAGATGCGATCTCGTCGTTGGAGATATTGTCGATGTTGCTCACGGGCACACCGTCGACAATGAACAGGGGCGAGGTACCCGCACCCTTATCGAGGGTGGAGAAACCACGAATCTGCATACTGTAGCCGGTGCTGGTGGGGTCGCTGGAGGTCTTGATGATGTTCAGACCTGCAACCTTACCCTGGAGAAGACCGATGGGGTTGGTCTTCACGCCCTGGTTGAAATCCTCCGATTTGATGGAGGCAACCGAGCCGGTAACCTCTTTTTTCTTCTGCGAGCCGTAACCCACCATCACAATCTCCTCAATCTGCTCGGCGCTCTGCTCGAGAGTGAAGGTGATGTTGGTGCGGCCTGCAACAGGCTCATACACGTCGGTGTAGCCAACGTAGCTAACCCACAGGGTGGAATTGGGATTAACCTTAATGGAGTACGAGCCATCCACACCGGAGATAGTCACAACGTTTGTCTCAACCTCGACAATCGTTGCACCGATGATGGCCTCGCCTTCAGCATTTTTCACAGTACCGGAAACTGTGGTAACCTTCTGTGCGAACACAGCCGAGGTAGCCATAATCAGAACCGCCACCGAAAGAAGTGCCTTTCTAAAACCAAGTAACTGTTTTAACATAAGCGATTAATTGTTATTTATTAAGTAGTTTCGTTGTTGCCTTATCTTTTGCCAATGCGATTGGCAAAAATAATATTTATTTAATACATAGGTATCAATTTGCCATTTTTTTGCCGAATTTGGGAGATGAACCACCCGTTTTTGCCGACGGGTGGTTTGTCCCATTCCCTTTTTGCGGCCTACCTACCCGAGCGGACTATCATCTCACGGATGAGACCATTGAGCTCGCTCTTGGCCATCAACTCCTCCACTGTGAGGTGCATACGGTAGCGCCAGTAGTGGTTGGCGATGGCGGGGATGTTGATGCGCTCGCTATCCACATCCTCCTTGCGAACGCGCTCGTCCATCGAGAGCCAATCCTGCAAGGGGAGGATGGTCAGAGCCGCGGGCGAAGCCAAGTGGTTGCCCACAACGATGCGGCAAATCTCCTCGGTAGCCTCGGCGGGTGCAACGCCCTGTTTCCAGAGAATCTCGTTGTAGTAGGCCTGGGTGGTCTCCCTATCCTCGTGCCACCAACCGCGGAGGGTGCTGGTGTCGTGGGAACCGGTGGTGCAGACCGAAGCGTAGGGGTACATATTGGTGTAGCCAAACTTATTCTTGGGGTCCTTGGGCATACGCTGCACCTCGAGCGAGAAGATGCCGAGGTTCTGCATCACGGGACCCACGCAATCGGGCACCATACCGAGGTCCTCGCCACAGCACATCATCTTGGTAGCCTCCACCAATGCGGGGAGTTTCTCCATTGCGAGTGCGCCCCAGAAGTCGTTGTGGCGGCGATAGAAGAAGTCGTTGTAGAGTTCGTTGTACCTATCTTTCTCCCACTGCGACAACCAAGCATAGCTCTTGGTCTGCTGTGCCGAGATGCGGGGGTGGAAGTGGCCGGGTTTGCGGGGGTCTTCGATGAAGAGCACCTCGCCGGTGAGGCCATAGAGAGCCTTGAGTGCCTTCTCGTTTTTGCCGCCGAGCTTCTCGAGAATTTCGCGCTGGGTGCGGTAGCCCTCCTTGAGCGAGAAGTAGCCGTTGTCTTTGGCGTCGAGATAGGGGGTCCAATCCTCATCGCCGAAGAACTCGTGGAGGTAGTCGTAGTGGATCTGAGGCTCCACATAGCGCTCCCTATTCATAGGCATACCCCTCTGTGCCAGCTCGTCGTAGCTGAAGGGCATTGCGGGGTTGAAGTAGCCGAGCAGGCCCACCACCGACTCCATAGGGATCTCCCAGATGCGGAAGAAGCCGAGGATGTGGTCGATGCGATAGAGGTCGAAGTAGTCGGCCATCTTCTCGAAGCGGCGCTTCCACCAAGCGTAGCCATCCTGGGCCATAACCTCCCAATTGTAGGTGGGGAAGCCCCAATTCTGGCCGTCGGCGGAGAAATCATCGGGTGGAGCACCCGCCTGGCAGTTCATATTGAAGAGTCGTGCATCGCTCCAAGCCTCCACCGAGTCGCGCGAGATGCCGATGGGGATGTCGCCCTTGAGCACCACGCCAATCGAGCGGCAGTAGGCCACACTCTCCTTGAGCTGACGGTCGAGGTGGTACTGCAACCAGAGGTAGATGGCCACCTTGCCATACTCCTTACCCTCGGGATTCATATACTTGGCCACGAGCTTGTCGGAGTAGTCGGCCTCCTTGCCCCAAGCCTGGAAGTTGGCGGTGCCCTTCTTGTCTCTCAGGTAGCAGAATACGGCATATTTGTCGAGCCAATCTTTGTTGGACTCATAGAATTTCTGGAAGGCTTTGGTCTTGAGGGTGCGCTTGCCGCTGCGTGCAAACTCCTTGCGGAAGAAGTCGAACTTGAGCTTCACAACAGCGTCGTAGTCACACATTTCCAGCGAGTTGAGCTTCTCTATCTCCTCACCCTCGGCGCCCAGCTCTCGGATGGAGAGGTAGAGGGGGTTGAGTGCGAAGATGGAGATGGCGCTGTAGGGGTAGGAGTCCCTCCAGCTGAAGCTCTGGGTGGTGTCGTTGATGGGGAGAATCTGGATGATTTTCTGGCCGGTGGCCACAGCCCACTCTCCCATCTTCTTGAGGTCTACAAAGTCGCCGATACCCTGGCTCTGCTCTGTGCGGAGGGAGAATACGGGGATTGCCACGCCTGCGCCCTTCCAGTCGAAGTTGCCGTGGAAGGTGGCGTCGATGTGCTCGCTCTCCATCTCGCCACACACATAGTAGCGACGATTGCAACCATCCTCCCAGCGCACTGCGCCATTCTCCTTGACGATGAATTTGTACTCAAATTCGTCGCCGAGTTTGGAGAGGTCGAGCGAGATGGTCCAGAAGGGGTAGGAGCTGAGGGTCAGGGGGAGTGCTTTCTCGGTGTTCCACGCACCCAGCAGCTCGCAGCTACCCACAATGTAGAGCCTCTGCGAAGGGCGTGCCGAGGGTGCATAGACCCTGAAGGAAAGGGTGTGCTTTGCCCTGCAAGCCGCCTCCTTCTCAGCGGGGAAGAAGGTGGCAAAGGGCGAAGTCTCATAGATGTTTTTCATAGGGTATGTATTGTATTCAGATAGAGTGATTTACTTAACAAATTCGATGACGTCGGTGCCATAGGCCTCAACCACCTGCTGGCCGCCTGCAACCACCTCCTTGCCGGTGAGCACGCTGCGTCCGCGTGCACCCTCGGGAATCACCTCAGCATAGTCGCTCCAAGTGAGGGTGCGACCATCGGCTGCGAAGTTGGTGATGGTGAGCACCACCTTCTCCTCGTTGTGACGAGCAAAGACATAGAGGTTGTCGGTGCGGTAGAATTGGGTGAGTTTGCCGCTCTGGAGCACAGGCTCCGAGGTGCGATAGCGAAGCAGGGTGCGGGTGTGCTCAAAGGCTGCCTGCTCGTCGGCGGTGCGACCCTCGGCGGTGAACTTGTTGAGCTTGTCGCCTGCCCAGCCGCCCTCAAATTCCTTGCGCGAGCCACCGTGGCCCATCGACATATCGCTCGAGCGCATCATAATCTCGGTGCCATAGAAGAGCTGGGGCACGCCACGGGTGGTGGCGATGATGGACATACCGATTTTGTATTTCCTCAGGTCGCCCTCGATGGTGTCGGCAAAGCGCTCGATGTCGTGGTTGTCGAGGAAGGTGAGGATGGTGTTGGGGTTGCCGTAGAGGAAGTCCTGGAGGATGGAGGTGTAGACACCGTGGCCACCCCACATCCAGCCGTCGGGCTGCTTGGAGAGACCCTGGGAGATCTTCTCCTGCAGGGGGAAGTCCATCACCGAGGGGAGTCCGCTCGAGTAGCCGTCGCGGTTGTTGGAGGCACCCTCCCAATAGGCGCAGATGGCGGGAACAGCGTTCCAACACTCACCCACGATGTTGAGGTTGGGATACTCCTCCAGGATCGAACGGGTCCAGCGGGCCATAGTCCACTTCTCGTTGTAGGGGAAGGTGTCCACGCGCAGACCATCCAAATCGGCCCACTCAATCCACCAGCAGTAGAGCTGACGGAAGTAGTTGAACACCAGAGGATTCTCCAAGTTCATATCGGGCATCGAGTAGTCGAACCAACCCTCCTCCATCATCTTCTGGTCGCGGATGGAGCGGGTCTCGGGGCCGGACTGCATCATCCAACCGTGGTTGGTGATGAGGGGTTTGTCGGCATTGTGTACCCAATCGCTCGAGGGGAAGTCGCCTGCCCACCAGTGGGCAGTGCCGCAGTGGTTGGTAACCACGTCGAAGATGAACTTGATGCCCCTCTTGTGTGCCTCGGCCACCATCTGCTTGTAGAGCTCGTTGGTGCCATAGCGGGGGTCGATGTGGTAGTAGTCCGAGCAGGAGTAGCCGTGGTAGGAGGCGAAGGTCTCGTTGTCCACGGTGAGGGGGGTGCTCCAGATGGCGGTCACGCCCAGGTCGGCCAGGTAGTCGAGGTGGTCGATGATACCCTGGATGTCGCCACCGTGGCGGCCAAAGGGCTCGTTGCGGTTGCAAGCATCGGCATAGCCCTCAACGGTGTCGTTGCTCTCGTCGCCATTGGCAAACCTGTCGGGCATAATGAGATAGACCACATCCTTCGAGCTGAAGCTCTCCCTCTGGGCCGAGCCCTCACGACGGTTGTCGATGTGGTAGGCGAAGGTGTGTTTCTTGCGGCCCTTGGTGAGGGTGATGTTCCAATCGCCCGCCTCGAGCACGTCGAGGTTGAGGAAGAGGTAGTTGGGATTGTCGGTAGTCACAGTGCCCCTCAACACGAGGCCCTGGCCCTCCACGCTCACCTTGCTGTCGGCAATATTCTCGCCGTGGAGCATAAGCTGCAGGGGGGTCTTCATATCGGTGAACCACGAGAGTGGCTCCACGCGGTCTACCTTCTGCGCGCTCAGGGAGAGCGCACAGAGGGCAGTCGCAAGTGTAAGGATTACTCTTTTCATAGTCTGAGTGTGTAGCACTTGGTGGGATTAGTTGGTCTTAACGAGAACCACATAGCCGTGGGGCTCCTCGGAGTAGTTGTAGACGCCGTCGGAGATCTCCACGGTCTCATCGGTGATGAGGTTGGTGTAGGTGCCGTTGGGAACGCTGATGGCGAACTCCACTGCGGCGGCCTTGAGGGGAGCCACTGCGGCGGGCTTGTTGCCCGAAACGGGGAGGAAGATGTCGGCGCCGTTGTCCTTCAACTCGGTGGTGCCGTTGGCGTTGCGGAACACGAAGGCGAGGCTCTTGATGGTCTCCGAAGCGGGCACGCCGTAGAAGGCACGAGGACCACCGGTGAGGGTGAGTTTCCAGAGGTTGTCGCTCACTTTCACGAGTTTGCAGTCGGAGCTATTGACGGTCCAATCGTGCTTAACGTAGCGCCAATCGGAGCTGTTTGCACTGAGGTTGGTCAGCACACCGGTGTGGGCATACATATCGCCGCTGTAGTTGTTGAAGGTGGTGCCGGCGGTGCCGATGTAGACCTCCACATCCTCGGTGGTGTCGTTGTAGACGGGCGAGGGCTTGGTGTAGATGTTGAGCGACGAGAGGTTGATGGCGATGTCGGCGCCGTTGTCCTTGAGCTCGAGGCTTGCATCGGCGCTGCGGAACACAAACATCATCTTCAGGATGTTCTCGGTGGAGGGAACGCCATAGAAGGCGCGAGGACCACCGGTGAGGGTGAGTTTCCACACGTCGCCGGTAACCTTGACGAGTTTGCAGTCGGGAGCATTCTCGGTCCAATCGTGCTTAACGTAGCGCCACTCGAGGTTGCCGTAGTCGTCGGTGCCGGAGAGGTCGGTGATCACGCCGGTGTGGGCATAGAGATCACCGGTGAAGCCTGCGGCTGCGGTGCCGGCGGCATTGACGTAGATAACCACATCCTCGGTGGTGTCGGTGGTGATGATGGCGGGAACGGTGGAGATGAAGGCGTCGCTCACGTTGGTGTCGCCGCCGCCGGTGTTGCCGCCGCCGGTGTCGCCACCCGAGGTCGAATCGTCCTCAAGGAAGTTGGCAGCCACAACCACGGTGGTGCCACCCGAGGTGTAGACCAAGTGTTTGCCACCCATATCGGCATCGCCCACCTGATATTTGCTCAGACGGTTGGAAGCCGCGTCGCTATAGAGCTCGGGGTGGTTGGTACGGAAGGAGATAATCTTGCTGGTGGCGTCGTAGAGAGCCTTGCGGTTGGGGTCGTTCAGGTCGCTCCAACGGAAGGGCTTGGGATCGGTGCGGCCAGCCTCGGTGAGCTCGCGGTCGTCGCCCAGCTCGCCACCCTGCCACATCATCTTGGGATAGGGGGTGAGGAAGTGGAATGCCATAGCTGCCTGGAGGCGGTTGGTGAGGTTGTCCCAATTCTTGACGCCGTTGTTACCCCAAGTCATAGCCTTGTAGGCGATGCGGTCCTCGTCGTGGGACTCCATATAGCTCACGCGGTTGATGGCGTAGGCGCTACCGAAGTAGCTCTTGTTGTTGCCGGTCCAGCCCATAACGGTCTCCTGGTAGCCACCGATGGAGTTGCGCCAAGGAATAGCACCGTAGGCAGCCATCTCGTTCTCCTCCTGGTCGCACACGAAGTACTCGAGGATCATATAGGTGCCCTGCTCGGCCTCCTGCATAGCGTCATAGTAGTATTTCAGGTGGCCCACACGGTTGGCGTCGTAGGCGCGGCAGCGACCATCGTCGGTGCCGGAGTTGGTCTGGGTGATACCCTTGGCCAAGTCGAAGCGGTAGCCGTCAACATTGTACTCCTCGATCCAGTAGCGGAGCATATCGGCGAAGTACTCGCGGGTCTTGGGGTTGTCGTGGTTGAGGTCGTTGTAGACATTGAAGGGGTGCTTGGCAGTAACGTTGAAGAAGGGGTTCTGCGCGTTGGGATATGCACCGTCGTCGCTCCACATCCTCATCCAGGGGAACTGGCCGGTGGCGTGGTTGATAACGATATCGAGAATCACAGCAATGCCCCTCTTGTGGCACTCGTCGATGAACTCCTTGTAGTCGTCGGCAGTACCATAGGCCTTGTCGGGGGCGAAGTAGAAACAGGGGTTGTAGCCCCACGAGTTGTTGCCGTCGAACTCCTGGATGGGCATCAGCTCAATGGCGTTGATGCCGAGAGCCTCGAGGTAGTCGAGTTTGGCAGTTGCAGCCTTCACCGAGCCCTCGGGAGTGAAGTCGCGGAGGAGCAACTCATAGATTGCCAAGGAGTTCTTGTCGGGGCGCACAAAGTCGGTGACGGTCCACTGATACTCCTTGGTGGAGGTGGTGAAGACGGAGACCATCTCGGTGGCCTCCTCGGGGTAGGGTTTCAGGTCGGGGTAGACGGAGGTGCTGATATACTTGTCGTTCCAGGGGTCGAGCACCTTCTCGCAGTAGGGGTCACCCACCTTCACCTTGCCGTCCACGAGGAACTGGTAGGCATACTCGGTCTCGGCCTTGAGGCCCGAGATGGTGATCCAGAAGTAGTCGCCATCGCGGTGCATCACGTAGTCGTTCGAGGGGGCGAAGTTGTTGAAGTCACCCAGGAGCACCAACTGCTCCTTGCCGGGGGCGTAGATGACGAAAGTTGCCTCGGTGCCCTCCACGGTAACACCATCTTTGATGCCTGCGGGGCGGGGCTTATCCTCGGTGCCGGTCAGCGAGGCCACGGTAACCTCGTCCATCACCTGGGAGCCATCCTCGGCCACAGCAACTGCGGTGAAAACCATATCGCCGCCGGTGGAGACGGTGTACTCATAGGTGAGGCGGTTGCCCTCCACGCTGGTGAGCTGGGTGCCATTGAGGTTGAGCTCGAGGCTCTTGGCGTTCTGGGAGGCTGCCATCACGGGAATGGTGGTGCCAATGGGGTAGATGGAGCCGTGGATGGGCGAGAAAATCTTCACCACAAGCTCGTCGGCAGCCACGAGGTCGACATAGATATCCAAACCGTTGTTCTTCACCTCCTTGGTGCCGTCGGAATTGCGGAATACGAAGGCCATCTGGAGAATCTGCTCGTCGTCACCCACGCCATAGAAGGCCTTGGGGCCACCTGCAATAGCCATTGCATAGATGGTGCCACCAACGTGGGTGAGTTTGCACTCGGGCGAGTTGATGGTCCACTCATATTTGACGTGCTTCCAATCGCCACCGCCGGTGCTTGCATCGGTGATAACGCCGGTGTGGGCATAGAGATCCTCGCCCTCGGTGATGGCGCTATCCTTGACGTTCACAACCACAACCACATCCTCGGTGGTCTCGGCCGACACAAACTCGGGGATGGTGGAGATGAGGGGCCACACAGCCTCGGGGTCGATGTCGTCGATGTTGGGAATAACCACATCGGGATCGGTGTTGGGCTTGTCGTTGGGGTCCTCGATGGGCTTATCGGGGTCGATGGGGGTGGGAGGCTCGGGGTCGTTACATCCCACTGCGAGGGTTGCCGCAGCAACCATCATAAGGGCAAAGGTCTTGATTGTGCCAAAAAATGTGCGTTTCATAGTATGTTTGTGATTATAGTATTTTTTTGAATCTTATTTTGCTCTTTTGGTCCTGATGCCAAAGACTGCAATGGCGCCCAGCACAAGCGAGATGCCCGCAATCACCAGCATCACACCCTGGCCACTCTGCACCATCGAGCCATTCTCGAGGGCCACCATTGCGCCACCAAAGGTCTTGAAGAGCAAACCGCCCACCAAGGCTGCCACAATCTGGGGCAGGCAGATGGTGCAGTTGAACAGACCGAGGTAGGTGCCCATAGCCTTACCCGAGAGGGAGTTGGTGAGCATCGCAAAGGGCATTGCCAGCATTGCGGCCCAAGCGCAACCAATCAGCAGGAACGACACGAAAAGCATATACTGGTTGGCAATGAAGTAGGTGGAGATGAAGCCCACAGCACCCAGCAGGAGGCTGAGCGAGTAGCCCACCTTCTCATTGCGGAACAAGGGAAGAACAAGGGCCCAGAGAATCGAACCCACAGCCTGCACGGCAAACAGCACTCCCGTCCAGTCGCCTGCGCTCTGGAAAGCTGCCGACTTGGCATCCACGGTGCCCCACACATTCTCGGCAATGGCTCCGGTGGTGTTGTTCCACATATAGAGGAAGGCAAACCAGCAGAAGAACTGCACCAGGCCAATCTGCCAGAAAGCAGCGGGAGCGTCGATGAGGAGTTTGATGATGTTGGTCTTCTCCTTGGGCTCGTCCTTCTTGGCGGGCTCAATGCCGTGGAAGGCAGCATACTCCTCGGGGTTCATCTCCTTCACCTTCACGCCGGTGAACATCACACAGAGGATGAGGATGGCGGCACCGATGTAGAACGACCAAGTCACCGAAGGGGGAATCATACCCTCGGGAGCGGTGTTCTTGATGCCAATCCAGGTGAAGAAGTAGGGGAAGAGGTAGCCCACCAGCGAGCCGGCATTGCAGAGCAAGCTCTGGATGGAGTAGGCCTTGGTTTTCTGCTCCTCGTTGACCATATCGCCCACCATCATCTTGAAGGGCTGCATAGCCATATTGATGGAGGTGTCGAGCAACATCAGCATCACGGCACCAAATCCGAGGGCCGCCTTGACGGTGAGGTTGAAGCTACCCGAGTTGGGCAACAGGGCCATAACAATCACAGCCACGATGGAACCAACGTAGAGGTAGGGTTTGCGGCGACCGAAGCGGCACCAAGTCTTGTCACTCATTGCACCCACGATGGGCTGAACAATCATACCCATAAGAGGGGGCAACACCCAGAAGAAGCTGAGGGTGTGGGGGTCTGCACCGAGAGTGGCGAAGATGCGGCTGATGTTGGCGCTCTGAAGCGCGTAGGCAATCTGAACGCCGAAGAATCCGAAGCTCAAATTCCACATCTGCCAGAAGGAGAGGTTTCGTTTTGTGTTACTCATAGTTTTGTTGAATTTTGTGTATACTTGTTTGTTTTGCGTCGTCGAGTTTTTTGGGGGTATTTTGCCCCGCTTTGCGGTGTCGCTCGCGGGCGACACCTATTTTTAATATTATTAGCGTAGCAAAATAGGGCTTTTTGTCGAGAACTCGCCACAAAAATCGACGAACCGGCAATATTTAGTGACGAAGAGAGAGAAAAAACCTACCAAAACATATTGATTTCCGACAAAAAAACCCTACCTTTGAGTCTGCTTAACCTATATGACTACAACTAACAACAATGGACGCAAGACTCAAGAAGTGTAGTTGGTTTATCCATCTCTTCGCCATAGCACACACCATCTCGTCGCTCGTGATGGGCAATCTCGGACTCAACGACGAAGTGGTCCTCTCGCTGCTCACCATCTCGATGATCATACTCGTGACCCACATCTTCGGACTCCCACTCGAGGTCTCCGCAGCTCTCGCCGCGCTCTGTTGCTTTGCGGGTTTCTACCTCGGCACCATAGGTGGCAAGTGGCTCACCGCCACCGAAGTACCATTGTTGATTAGCTACAACAGCGAAATCACCACCTTCGTGGTGACCGAAATCCTCGGTTGGGCAACCACCCTCATCGCCGCACGACGCAAATAGGCTCCCACGCGACCAACTTCCCCAACGCTATTCTGCCCATCTAAACCACTCCCCAAAGCTCTATGAACAAGGACCTCCGGCGACTCATTGCAGTCATCATTGCCATCCTCCTACTCCGAATCGGACTCGTGGCCATCTACGAACGATTCGGCGCCCTCGGCGGACTCGACATCTTCGAGGCCCTCGGGCTCATAGCGCTCGACCCTCTCACTCTCCCCCTGACACTCTGCTCCGTCATCCTGCTCGGCTACATCGTCTACAAGACCAATTGGGGCCGATTCCACACCCTACTCAAGAGCCTCGCAACGGCAGTGGTGATCATCCTCTGCTCCACGCTCGCCACCGTAATCTCGGCCGACAGGGTGGGTATTCCTCAGTCGACCGTGCAGTGGTATTCGCTCTTCTTTGCGGCGCTCATATTCTGCTCCGCCATCCTCATCGTGCTCTTCCTATGGCTCTGGTTTCGCTCCTCGAGGAAGTATGTGTCGAAGGTGTTGGCCAAGAGCGAACGCACTCAGTATCAGTACACTCAGCTCAAGCGACAGCTCAATCCCCACTTCCTCTTCAACTCGCTCTCCATCCTCGACTATCTCGTGCAGGAGCAGCAGACCGAAAGGGCCAGCGACTACATAAAAAAACTCGCCAACATCTACCGCTACCTCCTCAAGCAGGAGGAGTACACCACCATAGAACTCTCCAAGGAACTCGACTTCCTGAACCTCTACATCGACATTATGAGGGAGCGTTTCCTCGACGGATTTGAGGTCCACACCGACATCGACCCCTCTCTGCTCTCGCGCAAGGTGGTGCCCTGCTCGCTCCAAGTCCTCGTGGAGAACGCCTTCAAGCACAACGCCGTCTCGCCCACCAACAAACTCGTCATAGAAATCGCCAGCAAAGACAACCACATAGAAGTGTGCAACAACCTCAACCCCAAACAGATCCCCTCCGAATCCAACGGCTTTGGACTCAAGAATCTCAAGGCCCAATACAAGGTTCTCTCGGGTAGCGACATCGACGTTGTTGAGGACGCCGAACACTTCATCGTAAAAATCCCAATCCTATGAACATAGTCATCATTGAGGACGAAATACCCTCGAGGCTCAACCTCCAAAGAGCACTCATAAATCTGGCTCCCGACCTCCACATTGTCGGTAGCCTCGGCTCCGTGGCCGAGGCCGTGGAGTGGTTTGGTGCCAACCCCGCAGGTGCCGACCTGATCTTTATGGATGTGCAGTTGAGCGACGGTCTGTGCTTCGAGATTTTCCGCCACACCAATGTGGCAGGGCGAGTGGTAATCACCACAGCATACGACAACTACGCACTCGACGCCTTCAAAATCCACTCCATCGACTACCTCCTCAAGCCCATCGACCCCGAGGCTCTCCGCAAGGCCGTGGACCACTGCCGCACGCTCAACAACCCCACCAACAGCACCCCCGCAATTGACTACAGCATCTTCGCCGAAATGTTTGCCTCAAAGAAAAACTATCGCGACAGATTCCTTGTGAAGGTGGGCGACAAAATCATCCTCGTGAAGGTGGAGAACATCGCTTTCTTCTACTCCGAGAACAAGACCACCTTCCTCGTGACCGACGAAAACCGAGAGTACATCGTCGATGAGTCGCTCGACGCCATCGAGGGCAAGCTCGACCCCAAGCACTTCTTCCGCATCGGTCGTTCGAGCATAGTCTCCCTCGAGCAGATTCAGGTGGTGAGCAAACACTTCGGCTCGCGACTGAAGGTGCAACTCCACTCCTCGCGCCGAGACGACCTCTTTGTCTCCCGCGCCCGCACCGCCGAGTTTCTCGAGTGGCTCAATGGCAACTAAAGGCAGCGGACAAAGCTATCGTTCCTCGGCACACGACACAACATCCGCCACCCCGTCCACCCTTCCGAGTGGTCGGGGTGTGGTGTTTGCAGGGCCCACGGCAGCCCACAATCGGCGGCGGAGGAGCCTCCTTGGGCTCGAAAAACTACCGATGGTCGGCAAAAACCCCCGACCTCATCCCACAAGCAGCACCACTTTCGGAAAAAAATCGTAACTTGCGCTCCGCGCAAGAGTTGGGCACCCAAACCCCACCCCTCGGCGCATCCGGTGAGACTGAAACAAATTCTTACTACACACTATATGAAAACTATTATTAAGATGGCCGCAGTCGTGTGCGGCGTATTGACTATGGCTTGCAAAACCCAAACATCCGTAGGCGATTTCGCGACCTACCCCGAGTACACCAAAAACGATCTCGGACTCACCTACACCCCCGAAAAATCGACTATGAAACTCTGGGCTCCGGCAGCCGAGTCGGTGGTGCTTCGCATCTATGAGGAGGGTCTCGGCGGCGAGGCTCTCGAGACTATCCAGATGAAAAAAGGAGCCAAAGGCACTTGGAGCGCCTCGGTGGAGGGCGACCGCAAGGGTCAGTTCTACACCTATCAGGTGACCGAGGAGGGCAAAACACTCGACGAAACCCCCGGCGTGTGGAACAAAGCAGTGGGTGCCAACGGTCTCCGCGCAGCCATCATCGACCTGGCCGACACCAACCCCGAGGGCTGGGCCGACGACAAGCGCATTGAGGTGGAGAACTTCTCCGACATCGTCATCTACGAGATGCACCACCGCGACTTCTCCATCGCCGACAACAGCGGCATCACCAACAAGGGCAAATTCCTCGCCCTCACCGAGAAAGGCACTCGCACCCCCGAGGGCCTCGCAAGTGGTATCGACCACCTCAAAGAGCTGGGTATCACCCACGTTCACATCCTCCCCTCCTACGACTACGGCTCCATCGACGAGACCCGCCTCGAGGAGAACAACTACAACTGGGGCTACGATCCCAAAAACTACAACGCACCCGAGGGCGGCTACTCCACCGACCCCTTCACCCCCGAGGTGCGCATCCGCGAGATGAAGCAGATGGTGCAGGCTCTCCACGAGGCCGGCATAGGCGTGATTATGGACGTTGTCTACAACCACACCTTCGTCAACGACGGCTCCAACTTCTCGCTCACAGCCCCCGGCTACTACTATCGTCAGAACGACGAGGGTGACTACTCCAACGCCTCCGGTTGTGGCAACGAGACCGCCTCGGAGCGTCCTATGGTGCGCCGCTACATCACCGAGTCGGTGAAATATTGGGCCAAGGAGTTCCACATCGACGGCTTCCGCTTCGACCTTATGGCCATCCACGACATCGAGACTATGAATCTCATCCGCAGCGAGTTGGACAAAATCTCTCCCTCCATCTTCGTCTATGGCGAGGGTTGGATGGCAAGCAGCACCCCTCTGCCCGTGGAGCAGCAGGCCTCCAAGCACAATGGTCCCAAGTTCCCCCGCATCGCTGTCTTCAGCGACGACATCCGCGACGGCTTGCGTGGTGAGTGGATGAGCGCAGGCGAGGGCGGCTTCGCAACAGGCAAGGTCACCAACCGACAGAAGGAGAGCATCAAGTTTGGCGTGGTGGGCGCAACCCAGCACCCCCAGGTCGACTACGAGGCTGTCAACTACTCCTCCGCACCCTATGCCAACGACCCCATCGAGGTCATCAACTACGTCTCCTGCCACGACGACGAGTGCCTCAGGGACAAGATTGATATGGTGGCCAAAGACGCAACCCCCGAGCAGCGCAAACGTATGGATCTGCTGGCGCAGACCGTCGTTATGACCTCGCAGGGCGTGCCCTTCATCTTCTGTGGCGAGGAGCTCTACCGCTCCAAGCAGCACATCCGCAACACCTACAACCTCCCCGACGAGGTGAACCGCATCGACTGGAGCCACAAGGCCAAGCACAACGACGTATTCACCTACTACAAGGAGCTCATCCGTATGCGTCGCAACCACCCCGCATTCCGTATGGCCACCACCGAGCAGGTTGTGGAGAACCTCAAGTTCCACGACTCGCCCGAGGGTACGGTGATGTACACCATCAACGGTGCAGCCGTGGGTGACGATTGGAGCGAGGTGTTGGTGATCTACAATGGCAACCGCGGCGGCGTGGATGTCGACTTCCCTATGGGCGACTGGAATCTCGTGTGCGAGGATGGTCGTATGCAGCTCGACTCACCCCGTCCCTTCACCGGTGGCAGCTTCTACGTCCACGGCACCAGCGCCATCATCGCCTTCAAATAGCACTCTCGGCCCTCTGTGGCCACCGCACAACATAGGCCGAGAGGGCTCGGCATAAAAAGAGGTTTCGGCCCGCAGACACTGTGATTCCAAGTGTCTGCGGGCCGAAACTTATTCTATCCAATCGGTTGATTTGGTGGTCGATACGCTACTCACGCACCTTCACGATCTCCGAGATCTCGTTCATAATTCCGCGTGCAAGTCGCTCGGCAGAGTCCTCATCCCTACTCTCGGAGTAGATGCGAATGATAGGCTCCGTGTTGCTCTTGCGAAGATGTACCCACTCGGAGGGGAAGTCGATCTTCACGCCGTCGATGTCGGTGACGTTGTAGTCCGTATAGCGGTTGAGCATAATGGCCAGCACCCTATCGACATCGATGTCGGGGGTGAGCTGAATCTTATTCTTGGAGATGTGGAAGCTCGGGTAGCTCGCCTTGAGCTCGCTCATTCGGCAGCCCCTCTCGGCCAAGAGCGAGAGGAAGAGCGCAACGCCCACAAGGGCATCCCTACCATAGTGCAACTCGGGGAAGATGACACCGCCATTGCCCTCGCCACCAATGATGGCTCCCGTCTCCTTCATCTTGGCCACCACATTGACCTCGCCCACGGCCGCAGCCGCATAGCTACCTCCGTAGCGCTCGGTCACCTCACGCAATGCTCGGGTGGAGGACAAGTTGGAGACCGTGTTGCCTCCCGAGTGGCGCGAGAGGATGTAGTCGGCACAAGCCACCAGCGTATACTCCTCGCCAAACATCTCGCCATCCTCACACACAAGCGCCAAGCGGTCCACATCGGGGTCGACCACAATGCCCAGGTCGGCCCTCTCGCGCACTACAACGCTGCAAATTTCGGTGAGGTTCTCGGGAAGAGGTTCGGGGTTGTGGGCGAAGTTGCCCGTGGGATCGCAGTTGATCCTCACCACCTCGGCACCAAGCGCCTCGAGAAGCGAGGGTATCACGCTGCCACCCACAGAGTTGACAGCATCCACCACCACCTTGAACCTACGCTCGCGCACCGCCTCCACATCGACATCCTCGAGTGCCAACACCGCAGAGATATGCTCTTCGTCGAAGCAGGTCTGCTCCACCACACGGCCAAGTCGCTCCACCTCGGGGTAGCGCCAATCGGGCTGCTCAGCCAGGGCCAAGACTCGTGCGCCCTGCTCGGCATTGAGAAATTCGCCCTCGGAGGTGAGGAGTTTGAGCGCGTTCCACTGCTTGGGGTTGTGGGATGCGGTGAGAATGATGCCGCCATCGGCCTCGCGCGACACCACGGCCAGCTCTGTGCCGGGGGTGGTGCAAAGGCCCAGCAACACCACGTCGACACCACAGCCAAGTAGGGTGCCAACCACCAGATTCTCAACCATTTCGCCCGAGATGCGTGCATCCCTGCCAACCACCACCTTCAGCCTCTTCTCGGGACGGTCCTCGGCAAGGAAGCGCACATATGCAGTGGTGAACTTAACAAGGTCGATGGGGGTGAGGTTGTCACCCGCGTGGCCTCCGATGGTGCCTCGGATGCCGGATATGGATTTGATTAGGGTCATATTTGCTCTTTTGATTGGGGTTAATTTGCAACTTTGCTACCACAAATATAGGAATTTTTTCGTACTTTTGTACGAGTATACCGTAAACACTTCAACAGCTCATAGTACACAATGAAAAGATTTTTCCTCGGCCTGCTGCCCCTGTTGGCAGCCATTATGGTTGGTTGCGGCAGCGCCAACGACGACAAGTATGTGGTAATCCTCTCGATGGATGCCTTCCGCCACGACCTCAACACCCTCTACAACACCCCCACTCTCGACTCCGTGGCCCACGTAGGTGTCTACTCCAAGGTGATGCCCTGCTTCCCCAGCAACACCTTCCCCAACCACTATGCAATGGCCACCGGTCTCCATCCCGACCACCACGGCATCGTCAACAACAGCTTCTACGACAAGGCTTTGGGACTCTCCTACTCCATCGGCGACGACGAGGCTCGAGTGAATCCGGACTTCTACAAGGGTGAGCCCATTTGGACCACCGTGGAGCGTCAGGGTCTCACCGCCCACGTCTACACTTGGGTGGGTGTGGAGGCTCCCGTGGAGGGCAAGTTCCCCACCAAATACCTCATCTACGACGAAAACCGCACCCGCAAAGAGCTCGCCGACCACGTTCTCGCCGCTCTCTGCAACCCCAATGTGGAGGAGATTCCCAACCTCACAATGTGGTATTTCGATGAGCCCGACGCCGTGGAGCACAGGTACAGCCCCACCAGCCCCGAAACCCAAGCTGTGGTCGAAGATATCGACGCAACCCTCGCCTACTTTATGAGGGAGGTCCGCAAATCGCCCGTCTACGACAAGATCAATTTCATCTTCACAGGCGACCACGGTATGACCGAGCTCGACCCCGAAAAGTACTACAACATCTACAGCCTCATCCCCGGCAAGGCTCTCCACTATTTCAACGCCAACCCCCTCACCCTCGAGCCCGCCGAGGAGGATATCGAGTCTGTATATCAGACACTTAAGGCACACGAGGCCGAGGGCCACTATCGCGTGTGGATGCGCGAGGAGTTGCCCGCCGAGTTCCACTATGGCACCTACGTCGACCGCATTCAGCCCATCGTGCTCCTGCCCGAAACCGGCTGGAAAGTGGTCTACAACGAGAAGGCCGACAAGGGTCGTCCTCGTCCCAAAGCCTCCTCGCACGGCTTCGATCCCGCACACCCCGATATGCACATCGCATTCTTCGCCTGCGGCCCCGCCTTCAAGCAGGGCTACGTCCACGACAAGACCTTCCGCAACCTCAACGACCATCTGATCATCGCCCACATCCTCGGCATCGACCCCGCCGACAACAACGATTGTACCTGGGAGGATATCGAGGGTATGTTTAGGCAGTAATTGTCAGGCTATCAGCCGAGTACACACATTTCCAACAGCCAGCCTATGGCCACACTCTCGCTCATAATCGCCACCTACAATGGCGCAAAAAAGCTACCCACGACGCTCGAGTCTCTGAAGCATCAGAGGCTCGAGAGGTCGTTGTGGGAGGTTGTGGTGGTGAACAACAACTCCGCCGACAACACAGCAGAGGTCGTTGCACAATTCGCCTCCGAGAACCCCGACATTGCTCTCCGACTCGTCGATGAGCACAAGCAGGGACTCTCCCACGCGCGAAACAGAGGTATCGACGAGGCCAAAGGCGACTATCTGGTCATCATCGACGACGACGAAATCGCCTCCCCCGAGCTGCTGCTCCAATACCACGATTTCTTCGACACCCACCCACACGTCGTGGCCGCCGGTGGACGCATCACCCCCCACTACCCCACAGGTAAACCCAAGTGGCTCTGCAGCCTCACCGAACGACCCATTGCCGGCACACTCAACCTCGGCAAAACCATCTGCCGTTTCCCCGAGGGCAAGTATTTCGGGGGTGGAAATATGGCCCTAAGGCGCTCTGCCATAGACCACTACGGAATGTTCGACCCCAACCTCGGGCGTCGCGGCAACCTCCTTCTTGGGGGCGAGGAGAAGGAACTCTATATGCGATTCCACTCCGCGGGCGAGAGTATCTACTACCTCCCCAAGGCGGAAATACTCCACGTAATCGGCCCCGAAAAACTCACCAAAGAGTACTTCTCCGCCCTGTGCTACCGCATCGGCCAGAGCGAACGCATCCGCACACTCTCGGCGGGCAAAAAAGCCTACCGCAAACGTATGGTAAGCGAGGCCCTGAAGTGGTGCGCAACCATTGCCATCGCCACTTTCTACACTCTCACACTCCGCCCCTCAAAAGGCCGCTACCTCGTGTTGATGCGCCAACAAATCACGCGCGGACTGAAAGATGCAAATGTAGACAAAGACCTATAATACAGCAAGTTGATATGCAAGAGGAACACTTTGGGATTGTGCTGTCCGACTCCACGGCCGAGCTCATCCGTCGCTATGGAACCTTCGATGAAGAGGGGTGGCTTGTGACATTCCACATCATCAACGAGGAGATCATCAGGGCAATGGAGCAGGCTGCCGAATGGCTCCGCAGCGGCTTCTTCTCCAACGAGCGCCTCTCGGAGGTGTGGGCCGAGGAGAATCCTTGTTCGGTGTGCGCCGAAAGGGTTGGCTGCAACATAACCTGCCGTCGAAAACACGCCTTCGACAAGGAGATTTACGGCGCTCTGTTGTGTGGTCGCAAGCACGCTGCAGAGATTGTGGAGAGAGGGGGCGAAGAGGTGAAAAATATGGTACGTTTTATGGTACGTTTGGAAGAAAATAACACCCTGATTTTCTTCCGCGACACGCCACACCCTTCGGGGGCCATAAATCTGGACAAAAACTACGCCGTGACAATTGATTCCACGAGGCCCGAATTGCGTCCCTGGAGTGCAGCCCTCTACTCGATGTTTGTGGTCCACCCCGAGGGATTTCCGCTGAGCCACCTCGGCGGCGAACTGAGGGGCGAGTTCGTTAGGATATACAGAACCATCACAAAATCAGACACAAAGGTCGCCACACTCAAGTCCCGACTCAAAGATCCCGCCACCTTGAGCCATCTGCTCAACAACAAACTCTCCGAGCTGAACGCCCAACTCCGAGAGGCAGGAGTGAAGCCACAATTCATTCCTCGCACCGAGCAATCCAAAGCAAACAACAAGCCCTTCTTCATCCCCTATTTGAGAGAAAAATAAGGTACGTTTGGGGTGTAAAATCAACAAAAAAAGGTCTGCATTTGTTTGCAGACCTTTTTTCAACCATATTTTTATCCATTATCGGGTGTAGCGCTCCCCCTTGTGGCGGCCTCGGCGGTAGAGTTTTGGCTCCGCTTCGGGGCGGTAGTCGATGGGCCAGAACTTACCTTTTCCATCATAGGAACCCACCATCTCAAAGTCGAGTTGCTTGAGCCTCAAGTCGGCACCCTTGACCCTGATTCGCACCTTGTCGCCAAGCACAAATTTGCGCCCCGAGCGGGTGCCCACAGCGGCATACTCCTCCTCGTCGAAAACAAAGAACTCGTCGGACAAGTCGCGCATAGCAACCATACCCTCAATGTGGGTGTCGGCCAACTCAACATAGATGCCCCACTCGGTAACACCACTGATGGAGCCCTCAAACTCCTCGCCCACGCGCTCCTTCATAAACTCCACCATCTTATATTTCACCGAGGCACGCTCCGCCTCCGCAGCCCTTGCCTCCATATCGCTGGAGTGGTCGCAAAGTTCGTCAACCACCTCTGCGTCAACCGAATGGCCTCCCTCGAGATAGTGGGCCAGGAGCCTGTGGAGCATCAAATCGGGATAGCGACGGATGGGCGAAGTGAAGTGGGAATAATAGGGGAAAGCGAGTCCGTAGTGGCCAATATTTTGGGTCGAATAATATGCCTTTTGCATTGTCCTGACGGCCAAAATCGAGACCACATTCTCCTCGCTGCGTCCTTTGATTTTGCCCATCAGCTCGTTCATCTGGTTGGCCACAGCGCGTCCCTTGCGGGCATCGAAGTAGTAGCCAAACTTGATGATGAAGTTGGCAAAGCGGGCGAGTTTGTCGGCATTGGGCTCGTCGTGCACACGATAGACAAAGGTCTTGGCCTTGCCATTTTTGCCTTTCTTGGCGCCGATAAACGTTGATACAGAGCGATTTGCAAGCAACATAAACTCTTCCACAAGTTGGTTGGCCTCCTTCTGCACCTTGAAGTAGACACCGAGTGGGAGACCCTCCTCATCGAGCGTGAACTTGGCCTCCTCGCGGTCGAACGCAATAGACCCTTCGGCAAAGCGTCGGGCTCTCATCTTCTGCGCCAACTCGTTGAGTTTCAATATCTCATCCCTATAATCACCCTCGGCACCCTCAATTATAGCCTGGGCCTCCTCGTAGGTGAAGCGACGGTTGGAAAGAATCACAGTCCTGCCAAACCACTCCCTCACAACCCTCGCATCGGCATCCATCTCAAAGATTGCCGAGAAGCACAATTTCTCCTCGTCGGGGCGTAGTGAGCAGAGCTCATTGGAGAGTCGCTCGGGCAACATCGGTATGGTGCGATCCACCAAATAGACACTCGTAGCCCTCTCGCGTGCCTCCTGCTCCACGAGCGAACCCTCTTTGACATAGTGAGTTACGTCGGCAATATGCACGCCCACCTCAACGTTACCATTGGGGAGGGTGCGGAACGATATGGCGTCGTCGAAATCCTTGGCGTCGGCAGGGTCGATGGTGAAAGTGGTGACCTCCCTGCAATCCCTGCGCGAGGCATATTCGGCCTCGGAGATGCGATCCGAAATGCGAGCAGCCTCCTCCTCGACCTCGCGTGGAAACTCGTAGGGGAGGCAATATTCTGCAAGGATCGCGTGCATCTCGGCGGTGTTATCTCCCTCTTTGCCAAGCACTTTTGTAACTCTACCCGTGGGGCACTTACTCTCGGGCTCCCAATCTACGATGCGGGCCACAACCTTGTCGCCATCGTTGAGCTTGTCGACACCCTTCTCGATGAAGATGTCGACGGGCATATTCTTTGTCGCCACCCTCACAAAGGCGTGCGAGCGAGTTTTCTCCACGGTGCCAACGTAGTTTCTGTCGGCCCTCTCGACCACCTCAATAACCTGACCCTCAGGGTCTCCCGAGGCGCGTCGACGTGTGATGGCCACCCTCACCCTATCGCCGTCCAAGGCTCGGGCCGCATTGCGCTTGTCGACGAAAATGTCCTTGTCCACACCCTCGACAATCACATAGAGGCTACCCGAGGCAAGCATCTGCACCACACCCTCGAGAGTGGGCATAGAGCTTGGAGCCAAGCGAAACGTGGAGGCGGAAGTGGCCTCCACCACACCTTGCTCAACCATCTGATAGACAATGGCTTTGGTTTGATAACGACCCTCCCTATCGGCGCCACCGCTCTGGGCTGCGAGGGTCTTGAGCGCAAATTTGCGCGAGGGGAATGAGCGGAAAAGTTGCATAATTATGGCCGCACGATCACGTTGTGGCGACCTCTCTGCGGCACCCTTTGCGCCGCGTTTTTTGTCTTTCTTTGACATATCACACCTATTAAATACAATGCAAAGGTACGAATTTATTGGCGGAGACGAATGGCGGCGTCACTCAATGGGCCAAATTTAACGATTTAATAATTGGTACGACGGAGTTAATTGGGCCGTGGAGAGTGGTTTGGCTGGGTGTTGGGCGCGGGTAAAAATCGTTGAAGAAGCAAAAAAGAGAAAAAAATATCGAAAAAAATTTGCAATTCGGAAATAATCACTATCTTTGCACCTCGGAAACGGAATTAAGAATTCCCCAGTATCTGTTTCCGGAATAGTTCGGGGTGTAGCTCAGCCCGGTTAGAGTACACGTCTGGGGGGCGTGGTGTCGCTAGTTCGAATCTAGTCACCCCGACAAAGAAAAAGCATTGATAATCAAACGATTGTCGATGCTTTTTTCTTTTTGTGCATTTCTCAAAATATGCACGGTTGACGCCCTGGTTAACGCACAAAAGTCAACCAAGAAGTCAACCAAAAGAGTTTATTGGTTGAAATAGCACATTAACACAACTCCTTGCGCCACAAAAAACCCTGCCGACAACAGGAGCGAAAGTTCCCATTGTCGGCAGGGTTTGGCCTCTATCCCGCTTCCGATGATGAAAATGGAAATGGGCAGAACAGCGCCGCAGGGGTCGCACCCCTTAGCGAGCAATCAAGTCGTTGTAGTCCTCCATCGAGCGCTGAATCACATCTCGGGCAACATCGGCACCATAGATGCTCACAAACCTCATCCTCTGGGTGTTCTCGCCGGGGATGTCCTTGTAGGTGGTGAAATAGTGAATCAAGCGACGGACAATGCGCGTAGGAAGCTGCTCAATATCAGTCATATCGCCATAGATGGCGTCGTTCTTCAACACGGCAATAATCTTATCATCTGCCTGGTTGTGGTCGAGGAGTCGGATGCCGCCAATGGGGCGTGCCCTAACCAGAACATCGCCGTGGGTGACATCCTTTTCGGTCAGCACACAGATATCCAGCGGGTCGCCATCGCCCTCCACATCGAAGCGTGCGAGAGCCTTGTTGGTCAGCTCGGCCATCTTGGTTGCACAATAGGTGCGAGGGATGAAGCCGTAGAGTGAGGGGACAATGTTGGAGAACTTCTGTGGGCGATCGAGCGAGAGGTAACCGCTCGACTTATCAACCTCATACTTAACGGTATCGGTGGGGACAATCTCAATGAAGGCGCGGATTTCGTCGGGCGTACCGGGGTCGATTCCGTGCCAGGGATGGGCTTTGTAGTGGGTGTTGTTGTCCATTGTCTTATGATGTTTTGATTAGCTTTTTTCGAGTCACTCCCACAAAGATAACAAAAAGCCGTGAGAATTATTCTCCGCGGGAGCAATTTTTTGGGTGTGGTGGTGGAGAAACCGCACCAAGAGCCCACACTCACCCACGCGCACACCCCTTCGTCCCCCCACCAAAGGGGGAGATGGAGAGCTCTACTCGGGGCTAATCGGCGGCCGAGGCTAACCGAGCCACTTCACCTTGCCACTATTGTCCTGCACGGTGCGGGGGCGGCTCTCCTCGTAGGGCGAGTAGCCCATAGCGATGACGCACTCCACACCGCAATTCTCGGGAATGGGGAGGAAGGTGCGGAGGTAGCTCTCGGCGTCACCCATTTCGGGGTGGCCCTTGACGTGCTCGCGTCCCTCGACGTGCACCCAGCAGCTGCCAAGTCCCTCGGCCTCTGCCGCGAGTTGGACAAAGGTTGCCGAGATGGCGCAGTTGTCAATCCAGAGGTCGGTGGCGTTTTTGTCGCCCATAACCATCACAACCACAGGAGCTTCGGCCATAAATGCCGACCCATAGTCGCGCATATAGGACATATGGCGGATGAGGTCGCGGTCCTCGACAACGAGGAATTGGGTGCTGTGGCTATTGCGCGATGAGGGGGCCTTGAGTGCCGCCTCGAGTATGCGCTCGATGGTGTGTCGCTCGACCCTTTTGTCGGCGAATTTACGCAGCGAGCGACGTTGATTTACAATTTTGTAGAAATCCATAGGGGTGTAAATGTGAAAAAAATGCAGACAAATTTACCTATTTTTGTACAAATATCGTACCTTTGGAGTGATAAAACCTACATTTCAGATGGAGAAAAAAGTTAAAGCAGCACTAATCTACGACTTCGACGGCACCCTCTCGCCCGGAAATATGCAGGAGTATGGCTTCATTGCCGCCGTGGGCAAGAGCAACGAGGAGTTTTGGCACGAGAGCAACGTCCTGGCCGAGAACTTCGACGCCGACCCCATTCTCAGCTATATGTTCAAGATGCTGGAGCACGCCGGCAACACAGGACTCCCCATCAAGCGCAAAGCCTTCCGCGAAACGGGACGCAACATCAAACTCTACAAAGGTGTCCCCGAGTGGTTCGAGCGCATCAATCGCTACGGAGAGGAGCGCGGAATAGAGATTCTCCACTACATCAACTCCTCGGGTCTGAAGGAGATTATCGAGGGCACCCCCATCGCCCACGAGTTCAAGAAAATCTACGCCTGCGAGTTTCTCTACAATGAGGATGGCGACGCCTATTGGCCCGCCGTGGCAATCAACTACACCAACAAGACGCAGTTTATGTATAAGATAAACAAGGGTGTAGACAGCGTGAGCGACTCCCATCTGGTCAACGCCTACCTCCCCGACGCCGAGCGACCCGTGCCCTTCGAGCATATGATCTACGTCGGCGACGGCACCACCGACATCCCCTGTATGAGGCTCGTGAGCGACCGCCGAGGCCACTCCATAGGCGTCTACGACCCCGACTCGGAGAGCGGCTACCGCAAGACCAAGCTCCTGCTCGAGCAGAACCGTTGCTCGATGATTTCGCCCGCCGACTACAGCGAGGGAGGACGTATGGACACGCTTGTTCGCACCATTCTCGACAAGATTGCCACCGACGCACGCATAGCCGCACTCGCCAAAGAGGTGTAGGACACCTCGCGGGCCGAAGGCGACACAACACTCACTCAACAATTTGACACACAAGATGAAACGCATAGTATTTGCCACCAACAACGCACACAAACTCGAGGAGGTGCGCGCCATCCTCGGCCAGAGCATAGAGCTCATCACCCTGCGCGAAGCAGGCATCACGGAGGATATCCCCGAGGAGGAGCCCACCATCGAGAGCAACGCACTCGCCAAGGCGAGGTATGTCTACGAAAAGTGTGGCTGCGACTGCTTTGCCGACGACACAGGACTCGAGGTGGATGCTCTGGGCGGTGCCCCCGGTGTCCACTCGGCACGCTATGCCACCGATGGCCACGACTTTGGCGCCAACCGCGTCAAACTGCTCCGCGAATTGGAGGGTGTAGCCTCGCGCGAGGCACGCTTCCGCACCGTGGTGGCACTCATAGAGCAGGGCCACGAGACCACCTTTGAGGGAGTTGTGGAGGGTACCATCACCACCGAGGAGATCGGTGAGGGTGGCTTCGGCTACGACTGCCTCTTCACCCCCGAGGGCTACACTCAGACCTTTGCAGAGCTCGCGCCCGAGGAGAAAAATGCCATCAGCCACCGCGGCAGAGCAGTGGCAAAACTCGCCGCACACCTGCTGGGCAAGTAGCCCCCAATGTAGGGCTACGACTCTTAGTAGTAGGAAGATACGTTGGCCAGCACCTCGTCGCGAGTGATGGGGTTGCTGCCAAGAATCACCAGGCGCTCCACCACATTGTGCACCTCCCTGACGTTGCCTCGCCAATCCATACCGGCAAGTTCGGCGAGCGCCTCCGACTCGATGCTCTTGGTGGGCACATTGTAGTCGTCGCACAGCACCTTGAGGAAGTGGTGGACCAACTGCGGGATATCCTCGCGTCGTTCCGAGAGGGGCGGCACATTGAGGATGATGACGCTCAGGCGGTGGAAAAGATCCTCGCGGAAGTTGCCACGAACAATCTCGGAGGGGAGATTCTTGTTGGTGGCGGCAATGACTCGGACATCCACGTCGACATCCTTGTCGCTGCCCACGCGGGTGATCTTGCGCTCCTGCAACGCCCTCAACACCTTGGCCTGGGCCGCCATACTCATATCGCCAATCTCGTCGAGAAAGAGAGTTCCGCCTATGGCCTGCTCAAACTTGCCCTTGCGTTGCTTGATGGCCGATGTGAACGCACCCTTCTCGTGGCCGAAGAGCTCACTCTCAATAAGTTCGGCAGGTATGGCCGCACAGTTGACCTCCACAAAGGGTCCGGCGGAGCGATTGCTTTGGAGGTGTATTTGTCGGGCAACCAACTCCTTACCCGTGCCGTTCTCGCCCATAATCAACACCCTCGCCTCCGTGGGAGCCACTTGGCCAATGAGCCGCTTGAGTCGTGTGGTTTTGGGCGAATCGCCCACGATGCAGAACTTTTGGCACGATTTTTTCCTGCCGTTGTTGCACGGCGAAGTCGCTGTCGAGGGGCTCTGCTGCGCGTGGTCGAGTACCCCGCGCACGGCTCGCAGGAGGGCTGCAACATCCACAGGCTTGGCAACATAGTCCGCCGCACCCGCACGAAGATAGGAGAGCAACTGCTCCACAGTCGCCTCCCCCGAGAGTGCAATCCACGGGGTGGGTATGTCGCCCCACTCGACCCTCTCCGGCGTGCCACAAATGACAAGGGAGAGGGGATTGGCGAGGGAGAGTGAGGCCATCTCGGCCAGAGATTCGCAGGTGTGGACCGCATAGCCCTCGTGTTCGAGCAGCTCCTTGAGGGAGTTGCGAATGCCGCGCATGGGGTCGACTACCAGAATGTGTGTCATAAAATAGGTGCTCTTTTGTGTTATTGTGTGGGGCAACCATCGGGCCCCGCCTTGCTATGCAAATATGCTACCAAACCACCCAGATGCAGGCAGTAAAATTGCACAAACAGGAGGTTCCGATGGCCAAAGGTACAACATTCCGCCCTCGCCGAAGCACCCCTCCAAAACCACTTCACACAAGCGGCAACACAAAGATTGTTGATTTCGGACCACCTATTTCACATTTTGGACTATCGATTTTTTTCTGGAGAGTCTGGGCACTTTGTCCAAATTTGTACGTAAATTTGACGCCTCAATAGAGACCTCTTTCCACCCCTCGGAGTGGAAACCACAAAGAGCAAACAAACTATTTCGCAATGAAAAACAACTACAACATCGAGCGAGAAAAACTCCACCTGCCCGAATACGGACGACACATCCAAGATATGGTGGACGAACTCTGCGCCATCGAAAATCGCGAGGAACGCAACCTGAGAGCCCAAGCCCTCGTGGCCATAATGTCCAACATCCAACGATGCTCCATCTCGGGCGAAGTGGCTGATTTTGAGCGCAAAATGTGGGACCACCTCTTCATCATCTCCGACTTCAGACTCGACGTGGACTCCCCCTACCCCAAGCCCACCGAGGCCACAATTATGCCCCCGCCCGCACGAATGAGCTACCCCACAGGCGGCATCGCAATGAAGCACTACGGGCGCAACGTGCGCAACATCATCCGCTCCCTCGAGAAGCACCGCGACAAAGAGCTCGTCGAAGCCGTGGTCTACAACGTGGCTCGCTATATGAGAACCAAGAGCTTTGAGTACAACCAGGAACACCCCGACAATGGCGTCATCATCCGCGACATCCGACGTATGGCCGAGTTCGACATTCCCGTCGATGAGGAGGCCGTGACGATGATCAAAAATGAGTATCGTTTGAACGGTTTGGGCAACTCCAAGCGATTCCAGAGAGTCAAGAAAAACACCAAGAATCAGAAAAACCTCCGAAAAATAGGGCATTCGAAGTGATTAGTTTGCACTTCGCAAAGAGTTTTGTACCTTTGTTCTCATCAAAAAACTACACACACTCATACCTACACGAAAGAATGAAAAAAGCATTTGCAATAGCGGCCTTTGTCGCACTCTTGTGCAGCTGCAACAGCGGCTCGAAAGCAACCATTGAGGGCGAATTTGCCGCCTGCCCCGAGAAAACAGTCCTCTTGGAGAGCACACTCGCAAGCGGCGCCATCGTGACCGACACCATCACCACCTCCGCCAACGGCACCTTCCGACTCAAACTCCGCCTCCCCGAGGGTGAGAGCACCTTCTACAACCTCCGTTGTGAGAATCGCTCCATCCCCCTGATCGTCTCCCCAGGCGAGAAGGTGGTGGTCCACTCCGTGCCGGGCCTCATCGACGGCTACACCGTGGGCGGCTCCCCCGAGTCGGCGCTCGTCAGGGAGGTGAAGAACATCCTCGCCTTTGGCGTGGCAAAACTCGACTCACTCACCAACCTCTACAACCAGACCACCGCCAGAAACCTCCAGCAGATTCTCAATAGGGAGTATGCCGAGCAGTATCTCGCCATCAAGCGCAGCCAGATTGAGTTCATCGTCAAGAATGCCGGCTCGCTCGCAGCCATCTACGCTCTCAATCAGCGCTTGCCCGGCGACCAATCCCTCTTTGGCGGCGAGAAGGATATCGTCTATTTCCGATTGGTGGCCGACGAGGTGGCCAAGAACTACCCCACCTCGCCCTACCTCGCAGGTCTGAAGGCCGCAATTGACCACTACGACCGTCAGGTTGAGTTCAGCAACCGCATCAACGAGGCACTCGAGGCCGAGCCCGCAAACTTCCCCGAGCTCGAAATGGCCGATATGTATGGCAAAAAACATAGCCTCACGGCCATCCAAGAGGGCAAGGTGTTGCTCCTCGACTTCTGGACCATCGGCGACGAGAACAGCAACTTCCGCAACGCCGAGCTGAAAGAGCTCTATGAGAAATACCACGACAAGGGTTTTGAGATCTACCAGATTTCGGTGGATAGCTCCAAGCCCGCCTGGATTGAGACCGTGCAGAGGCAGAAGTTGCCCTGGATCTCGGTGTGCGACTTCAAGGGTGCCAACTCCATTGCCGTACAGCTCTACGGCATCGGCTCCGTGCCCCAAAACTTCCTCATCGACCGCAATGGCAACATCGTGGCTCGCAATGCCTATGGCGACGACCTCGCGGGTGAGTTGCGACGCCTGATGAAATAATTTGTGTGTGTGGTGCTCATCAGGGCACCACACATCGTTTCACCCCCCACCAATCGTCTCGCTATGTACTACTTCGCATCCGATATGCACCTCGGAAGCGGCACCGCCGAAGAGTGTCGCCAGAGGGAGTGTGCCTTTGTCGAGTGGCTCGACTCCGTAGCCCCCACCGCCAAAGGAATATTCCTTGTGGGCGACGTCTTCGACTTCTGGTATGAATACAAAAGGGTTGTCCCCCAGGGCTTCACGCGCACACTCGGTAAGCTCTCCGAACTCTCCGACAAGGGTGTCGACATCCACCTCTTTGTGGGCAACCACGATATGTGGCAGGGGGGCTATCTCGAGCGCGAATGTGGGGTGAAGGTCCACACCCAGAGGGAGGTGCTCACACTCCACGGACGCAAGGTGAGCATCTGCCACGGCGACGACATCGCCGCACGCTACGCAGGCGGACTCACACGGCTGATGAACGCCACATTCCGCAGCAACACAGCACGTTGGCTCTTCTCACACCTCATCCACCCCGATTGCGCACTCCGCTTCGGGCAGCGATGGTCGCAGGGTAGCCGCAAGTCCAAGGCCATCGAACTCCCCTTCCTCGGCCCCGACGAGGCAATGGTGAAGGAGGCTCGCAAACTCCGCCAAAGGGAGGCCGCCGACTACTACATCTTTGGCCACAACCACTGTGCCGAAGTCTTCCCACTCCCCGAGGGTGGCGAGGCCATCTTCTTGGGACATTGGTTTGGCGGCAGAAGGGTCTACGCTTCGCTCGATGAGCAGGGTACACTGACCCTCCACAAGTAATCCCACAACACCCCACCCAATCCGTCACTACACCCACCGCTGGGCTCCTAACTACACCACCACAGGCTATGAAACAGTATCTCGACCTCCTTCGCACCATACGCGATCAGGGCATCGTCAAGGGCGACCGCACCGGCACCGGCACAAAGAGTATCTTCGGCTACCAGATGAGGTTCAATCTCGAGGAGGGATTCCCACTGCTCACCACCAAAAAGGTCTTCACCAAGGGCATCATCCACGAGCTGCTGTGGTTCCTGCGTGGCGAGACCAACATCGCCTATCTGCTCCGCAATGGCGTACACATTTGGGACAACGACGCCTACCGATTCTACTGCGAGAGGTGCGCCGCAGCGGGCATTGAGGCTGTGGAGAGGGAGCAGTTCCTCGCCTTGGCCGCCGAACAGCAAAGCTCACCAATGGAGGGCTACACCTATGGCGATTTGGGCAGCGTCTACGGCGCACAGTGGCGCAGTTGGGGCGCACCCGATGGGAGGGTAATCGACCAAATCGAGGAGGTTGTCCACACCATCCGCACCAACCCCAATTCACGACGTCTGTTGGTCTCGGCGTGGAACGTCGCGGACGTCGAAGGGATGGCCTTGCCCCCTTGTCACGTGCTGTTTCAGTTCTATGTTGCCGAGGGAAAACTCTCCTGCCAGCTCTATCAACGCAGTGCCGACACGTTTTTGGGCGTTCCATTCAACATAGCATCCTACTCGCTCCTAACCCACATTATCGCTCAAATGTGCGATTTGGGCGTCGGAGAATTCATCCACACTTTGGGCGACACACACATCTACCTCAACCATTTCGACCAAGTGGAGGAGCAACTCTCTCGTGAGCCCCGTCCACTGCCCCGCCTGAGGCTCAATCCCGCCGTAAAGAACCTCGCCGACCTGCGCTTTGAGGATATCGAAATCGAGGGCTACGAGCCCCATCCCACCATCAAAGCCCCAATGTCGTTCTAATTGGCGAGCACACATAGTGCCACCAACCTAAAATAATATAACTATGAAAAACATTATCAAAACCCTATTGCTCGCCACCACCTTGATGATGTGTGGCTGCGGTGTCGGCAGGATAGTTGATTGGTATCCTGTGAACATTAGGATTTATGTGCAAGACGCAGAAGGCAACGACCTGCTAAATCCCAACAACGAGAATTTCCTTGGCTCCCAAGTTGAGGCCGAGTGGCTGGATAAACTATATACCTACACCCATCCGCAGACAAGGGAGTATCTGCCTAGGTGGAGTGGACTCACACTACAGACCCACAATGGAACCTACTACCTGGAATTGGGCGAGCTGGCAGGCGATGTGGAGTATGACGACGACCTGACCATTCGCTGGCCCGACGGCTCACAGGATGTCATCCACTACAAAAGTAGGGTAAACCACATCACCGTCGATGCCCATAGAACATTCAAACTCAATGGTGAAAAATGCGACAATCCCGTTGTAATTGTCAAATAACCAATTCTTTATGCACAATATGCAGACCAAAATCTCTCTCATAGTAGCCGTGGCCCAGAACGGCATCATCGGCACAGGCGGCACAATGCCGTGGCACATCTCCGAGGACTTCCGCCACTTCAAGGAGGTCACCCTCGGCCACTCGGTGATTATGGGCCGCAAAACCTACGAAAGCATTGGCCGTCCCCTGCCACGCCGACGCAACATAGTCATCACACGCAACCCCCAGCTCCAAATTGAGGGGTGCGAGATGGCTCCCACGCTGGAGGCTGCCGTGGAGATGTGTGCAGGAGAGGAGGAGATCTTCGTGATTGGCGGCGGTCAGGTCTACGCACAAGCTATGCCCATAGCCTCGAAGCTCTACATCACCCACGTCGGTCTCGACGCCGAGGGCGACACTCGCTTCCCCACCATCGGACCCGAGTGGCGCGAGGTGTGGAGAGAGGAGTGGCAGAGAGGCGCCGATTTTGCGCATCCATTCACCTTTGTCAACTACGAGCGCTGAAAAAAATTGCACCAACAAAGGGTGTGATTCTTAGGGACCTACGGCTGTTGGGCCGAGAAGTTGCACATCAAAAGTGCAAAAAGTTTTGCAAAATCGGAAAAACTGACTACCTTTGCACTGCAAAACGTACCGCGGGGTAGAGCAGTTGGTAGCTCGTCGGGCTCATAACCCGGAGGTCGGAGGTTCGAGTCCTCCCCCCGCTACTCAAAAAGGAGAAACTTTCGGGCTTCTCCTTTTTTTCGTATCGGGGGGATGCCCCCCGACTATATTTACATTCCTCCTAAATCCCCCTTTGGCAAAGGGGGACTTCTGGGGTGGGGTTACCCAACCTCTCTACAAAAAGGACAACAACTGCAAAATCTTTCGAAAACGAGTTCGAGAATTTGATTGCACAGCCTACTCAAAAAGGAGAAACTCCACAACGGAGTTTCTCCTTTTTTTCATATCAAGTGTGAATCAGGCGGAATCACGCCACAAAAAGTGGGCTCTAACGGGTGGAAAAACGGCACTCGAGTGAGAGCGAATAGTTGCGAGGGGGCATTGGGCGCGAAAGTACTGATTGATAGACAGTATCGAACAGGTTGGCCACCTCGAAACGTACCTTAAAACGTACCTTATTTATTTGCCAATCGCTACCAATCGAAACATCGCACAAAGAGTAGGCCGAAACAACATCGCCATCGAAGCCGGAATAGCTCGTAGGGCGGTCGCCGTAGTAGCGCCACTTGCAATCGAACGACCAATTGCGCCAATCGAGGCGGGCACCAGTCGAGGCCGAAACCTTGGGGATATAGGGGAGTTGGTTGCCGTAGTGGGCATCGTCGGGGGTGGCGTTCTCGGAGGCCGTGTAGGCAAACACGGCATTGAGTCCGAGGTGGGTGTCGCTAGCAAGGTCGACGCCAACGCCCAAACGCGACTCCACTCCGCCACTCACAACGTGGGCAAGGTTCTCGGGAGTCCAAAAGCCCTTTATGGTTGGGGTCCAGAGGATCCAATTCTGAATGTCGGCACGATAGAGTGTCACCTTTCCATTGATTTTCAGGCCACTACGCTCGATGGTTGTCTCCAAGCCCACATCGGAAGTGATGCCCTCCTCGGGCAGGAGGTCGGGGTTTCCGCCTGGAACATAGTAGAGGTCGTTGAGTGTGGGATGGTGGTAGTTTCTCGCCACCGAGCCGCTGAGAATAAGCCCCCATTGAGGCAGGAGGGTGATGTCCACAAAAGCCGCGGGGATGAGCGGTGACGGGGTGCCATCGCGCTCCTCGCTCCTCACATTTGCGGCCACGCCCACCCATTCCGCAGGTTTCCATCTGGCCGAAATGAAGGAGGCAAGTTCGTTGCGGCGGGCATAGAAACCCGTGGGCACAAGAGGTGCAACATCCTTGCTATCAACCGAATAGCTGTCAGCAGAGAAGTTGGCTGCGAGCATCAGGTTGTTACCCACGCTCCACTCCATTGAGGCTTTTGCAAGGGCGTGGTGGGTGGTACTCCTCGAATCGACGCCGCGCTGCACAAGACCCGCACCCTTGGAAAATTGGTAGATGTAGTGGAGGTTGTCGTAGTTGTAGCCCACATTTACGCGCAACCTCAAGCCGCCAAATGAGCGTCGCCACTCTGCCACAGTTCTGAGCGAGCCATCGTCCTGCCAAGCCTTTGTGAGATCGTCGTCGCGAAAATCCACGGAGAGCTTGGGTATGCCGCGCGAAGAGTCTGTATACCAACCCTTTATCGACCACAGACTACCGCCCTTGCCGAGCAAATAGAACTCCTGGAGAAGGTGGAAATCGCGATAGCCACAGCTGCGATTGTACTCGAGCGGGTGGCCGAGTTTGTCGTAGTTGATGTAGGGGAAGTCGTTCTTGGAGGCTGAATGGAGCAGCCTCGTGGAGCTACTCCAACGCCCACCACCATAGTTCACGCGCAAAAATTCGTCGTGGGTGGAGAAAGAGGCCACGCTCTGAATGCACTGAAGATCAAGTCCTTGCATCATTGGTCGCGCGGTGGAGAAAACCACAGCGCCACCCAGACCGCCACCCGACACATTCACAGACGTGGCTCCGTGGTAGACCTCGCTGCCATCCACAAAATAGGATGGCACGAGTGAGAGGTCGGCCATTCCCAACATTGGGCTACTCAATTCTATGCCGTTCCAGCTAACCGACGTATGCGAGGGGGCCGTACCACGCAACGAGGCTGTTGCGAGAGTTGCCCTACCCGACGATTTGATGAAAATGGAGCTGTTTTGTGCCAATACCTCGGCCATCGAAGCGGCCAGATTGTCCTTCAGCACAGCCTCGTTCATAATGCTCTTCTGCACACCAATGTCACGCAGCGAACGAGCCGCCTTCACAACGATTTGCTCCATCTCGACGGTACGCAATGAGTCGCTCTCCGAGGCGGCAAAAAGCCTCGAAAACGGCAAAAGTGTCAACACTATGATTAGCAAGCGCTTCAACATCACAAACGTACCTTAAAACGTACCATATTTTTCTCTATCGGAAGATGAATTTGGAGGGGAGCAAACCCACCTCAAATTCGTCTATCAAATCGCCCTCCGAAGAGTAGCGAAGCACCGAGCCGTTGGAGGCGTAATCCTTGGCGTCGGCAATGTAGAGATCGCCATTTGTGGGGTCGATGTCGAGTCCATACTGTCCCCAACCCTCCACACTCAGCAGGGGCTCGGCAGGGAACGTCTCTGCCTCCACATCCACGGCCCACACGGCGTCGTTGATGAAGTAGATGGTGTCGCCCGAGCCATTGATAGCCAGCCTCGAGCGGAAGTAGCTACCTGCAGCAAAATCCCACATACGGGTGGCCTCGTGGGTCTCGGCATTGATCTTCCAAAGCGAGGGCACCTCCATCGTAACTCCTTCTGGCAGAGAGCTCCACTCGTTGCCACCGTCGCACACAACCCAGATGGAGCCACTCCTATCGAGCACCATCGAATAGGGTTGCACACCCACCTCGAAGGTGTCTATCTGCTCGTCGGTCGCGGTGTCCACCACGGCAATCTTGTGTCCATTGCTCCAGGCCGCGATGAATAGTTTGCCTCCCCACACGACCATCTGCTCCGAGTCGGCCACGCCCTGCAACTCAATTTCGCCCGTGATGGTCATAGTGCGGGGATCGAAAACCACCACCTTATTGGTGTACATCTGCGATATGTAACCCTTTGTGCCCGAGGGCGCTATGGCAATAAATCGAGGCGAGAGGAGGTTGTCGATAACACCCGTAGCCTCGCCCGTAGTGGCGTCGAGCGCATAGACCACGCCCGAGTTGTTCACCACAACAAAGAGGGTCCCATTGTGGAGATACATCGACTGGCCCACGTCGCCCAACTTGGCCGAGTTGGCCGCGCCAAACACATCGGCCTTCACCTCCTTGGTATCGCGGTCGTAGAACCACAGCGAGGCGTTGCCCGCACCGTAGCTACCCTCGCAGAGGATGAAAACGCCCTCGTCGTAGGGCACCGGAGTTTCGTCACCCGAAGGTGTTTCGTTGGAATTGCAGCCGCCCAGCAGCAGTGTGGCGGCAAAGATGGAAAGCAGACTAAATAACTTTTTCATAGTTGTGACAGTTAGATAGTTAAACAAAAAACAAGTACTCCCGCTTGCGGTTTTTATCCTGCGAGCGGCAAGTCTGTTTTCTGGTGTGTAATCTGCTTTATTAGACGACGGCTCCCCTCAGGGCCCAAAGTACACGAAAACCTCCCATTCGCCGCAGGAGTAATCCCATTAGTGATGTGGCAGGTCTTCTGACTCACCTCACTCTCGAACCGCCTTCCCAATGCTCTACAGCGCATCAGTGACGAAAAAAACAGAATGTTCGAGAGCCTTGAAACACAGCCATTTGGCAGGTCGAGGCATACAGCAGCGGGAACTGTTGCCGATTCACACGGCATTCCCTGTTAGTCCCTATTACGGGAACCGCATCGGCACAAAGGTATGTAAAAAAATGACTGATTGTTCGCATAGTCAAAAAAATATTTTACCTTTGTGCCACAAACACTGCGGAGATGGCGTAATTGGTAGCCGCGCCAGACTTAGGATCTGGTGGCGAGAGCCGTGTGGGTTCGAGTCCC
>JAFPBB010000074.1 GCA_017390585.1 Tidjanibacter sp.
CAGAGCTTCCATTTTAGGTCTGGTCGGGGCTATTTTGCGCCGACCAAACCTAATGTATGTGTGTTAGTTATCCTTCGAATCCTTAAGTGCTGCTCGAACTTTATCCTCTATCTCTGCGCAGAGGGCCTCGTTGGTCTGAAGGAGGAGCTTGGTCGCGTCCCTACCCTGAGCGAGTTTGCCTTCGTTGTAGGAGTACCACGAACCGCTCTTTTTGATCACACCAAAGTCAACACCGAGGTCGAGAATCTCTCCAATTTTGGAGATGCCCTCACCATACATAATGTCGAACTCTGCTCTGCGGAAAGGAGGTGCAACCTTGTTCTTCACAACCTTCACTTTTGTGCGAGTACCGAGTTGCTCGTCGCCATCCTTGATAACCGATGTTTTGCGGATGTCGATACGCACACTTGCATAGAACTTCAGTGCATTACCACCCGTGGTTGTCTCGGGATTGCCATATACCACACCAATCTTGTCGCGCAGCTGGTTGATGAAGATGCAGACGGTTTTTGTTTTGCTGATAGCAGCGGTCAATTTCCTGAGTGCTTGCGACATAAGCCTTGCCTGCAGACCCATCTTCGAGTCGCCCATCTCGCCTTCGATCTCTGCCTTGGGAGTCAGTGCTGCCACGGAGTCGATAACGATGATGTCGATGGCGCTGGAGCGGATGAGTGTCTCGGCAATCTCGAGTGCCTGCTCGCCGCTATCGGGCTGGGAAACAAGGAGGTTGTTGATGTCTACGCCGAGCTTGGTGGCATAGAAACTATCGAATGCGTGCTCGGCGTCGATGAATGCCGCGATGCCGCCAGCCTTTTGGGCTTCGGCGATTGCGTGGATTGCCAGGGTGGTTTTACCCGATGACTCGGGGCCATAAATCTCAATCACACGACCTTTGGGGTAGCCACCTACGCCGAGAGCGTTGTCGAGAGTGATGGAGCCCGTGGGAATCACGGCCACCTGCTCAACGCTTTCCGAGTTCATTCGCATAATGGAGCCTTTGCCAAAATCCTTCTCGATTTTGTCCAGAACAGCGCTCAGCATTTTCTGCTTGTCTGGATTCACTGTAACTTTCTCTGCCATAGTATTATATTATTTATTGTTTAATCTATCTAATGGTGCCGCACTAGGGGGCGCTCAACGGCTATTCTATGTTGTAGAGTCTCAATAGCTCCTCCTTGGTCAAATCCTTCTTCGCCCACTCTGCAATCTGTTGCCAATGGGTGGCGGTTTTCACCTTGTCGAAGATATGCTCAATGCATCCTATCTCATTTATAATAAAGGTAGTACGAACAATTCCCATATATTTGCGGCCATACATACTTTTCTCCTGCCACACTCCATAGGCTTGGGCAATGGATTTGTCGGTGTCGGCAATGAGTGTGAAATTCAATTCGTGCTTGTCGCAGAAGTTGCGATGTGACTTCACGCTGTCGGGGCTCACGCCAATAATCTCATATCCCATTTTTGCCAACTCCTCCTTGCCGTCGCGCAGACTCTTGGCCTCGAGAGTGCAACCCGAAGTGTTGTCCTTGGGGTAGAAATAGAGGATAATCTTTTTACCCTCATAATCAGAAAGTTTCACGATGTTGCCATCTTGTGTGGTACCCTCCCAATAGGGGGCCTTGTGACCTATCTTAAGCATAATAATTTTCAATCAATGCAATGTGTGGAAAAGTTATGGTAAATATACGAAAAAAAACGCAACCACCAACGGCGATTGCGTTTTTTTATTTCAATGGGAAGTTCCTCTATTTTCCAATCACAAGACGGGTAATCTCCTCCACCGTCTGCATAAAGTTCTTGTCCGTCTCAATCAGATTGGTGACGGCCTTGCAGGCGTGGAGCACGGTGGCGTGGTTCTTGCCACCTATAGCTGCGCCAATTGCCGAGAGGGGGGCTTTGGTGTGTTGTTTGCAGAGGTACATTGCAATCTGTCTTGCCTGGGCAATCTCTCGAGTGCGCTTCGGCGAGTCGAAGGCACTCTCCTCAATGTTGAGATATTGACACACCACCTTGCGAATCTGCTCAATGGTCACCTCCTTGGGGCTGATTTTCACATACATCTTCAGCACCTCTTTGGCCAAGGTGAGTGTGATTTTCCTATTGAGAAATTCGGAGTTGGCTACCAATGCCGACAGTGCGCCCTCAATCTCACGAATGTTGGCGTTGATGTTCTCTGCAAAATAGGTGATGACCTCTTCGGGTAGGTCTGCGCGCAGCACTTCCGCCTTGTTGCGAATGATTTTCACTTTGGTGTCGTAGTCGGGCTGCTTGAGCTCCGCTGCGAGTCCCCATTTGAACCTCGTGAGCAACCTATCGTTGATGTCGCTCAGCTCCGAGGGGCGCTTGTCCGAG
>JAFPBB010000010.1 GCA_017390585.1 Tidjanibacter sp.
AAGGAGTTTATGGTGCGTAACACCTATATCTATCCTCCAAAGTTCTCGATGAAGATTATCGCTGACATCTTCGAGTACACTTCGAAGAATATGCCTAAGTTCAACTCGATTTCGATTTCGGGTTACCATATGCAGGAGGCAGGTGCTACCGCTGACATCGAGTTGGCATACACCTTGGCTGACGGTTTGGAGTACTTGCGTGCAGGTATCGACGCAGGCATGTCTGTTGATGCTTTCGCACCACGCTTGTCATTCTTCTGGGCTATCGGCATGAATCACTTCATGGAGATTGCCAAGATGCGTGCAGCTCGTATGTTGTGGGCAAAGATTGTTAAGCAGTTCAACCCCAAGAACCCCAAATCGCTCGCATTGCGTACCCACTGCCAGACTTCGGGTTGGTCGCTCACCGAGCAGGATCCCTTCAACAACGTTGGTCGTACGGCCATCGAGGCTATGGGCGCAGCTCTGGGCCACACCCAGTCGCTCCACACCAACGCTCTCGACGAGGCTATTGCACTGCCCACCGACTTCTCGGCTCGTATTGCTCGTAACACCCAGATCTACATCCAGGAGGAGACCAACGTTTGCCGCTCGGTTGACCCCTGGGCAGGTTCCTACTATGTTGAGAGCCTCACCAACGAGATCGCACACAAGGCTTGGGCACACATCCAGGAGATTGAGAAACTCGGCGGTATGGCCAAGGCTATTGAGACCGGTATTCCTAAGATGCGTATCGAGGAGGCTTCGGCTCGCAAGCAGGCTTGGATCGACTCGGGTGAGGAGATCATCGTGGGTCTGAACCGCTACCGTCTGGAGAAAGAGGCTCCCATCGACATCTTGGCTGTGGACAACACCGCCGTACGTGAGAGCCAGGTTAAACGCCTCCAGGAGCTCCGCGCTGGCCGCGACGAGGCTGCCGTACAGAAAGCTTTGGCTGCCATCACCGAGGCTGTTAAGACCAAGACCGGCAACCTCCTCGAGCTCGCAGTTGAGGCCGCTAAGGTGCGCGCTTCCTTGGGCGAGATTTCGGACGCTTGCGAGGTTGTTGTAGGCCGCTACAAAGCAGTTATTCGTTCCATCTCCGGTGTATATTCGAGCGCTATGAAGAATGATGCAGATTTCGCAAAGGCAAAAGAGATGGTTGATGAGTTCGCAAAACGCGAGGGTCGTCAGCCCCGTATTATGATTGCCAAACTTGGTCAGGACGGCCACGACCGTGGTGCAAAGGTTGTTGCAACCGGTTATGCCGACCTCGGCTTCGATGTAGATATGGGTCCCTTGTTCCAGACTCCCGAGGAGGCTGCCAAGCAGGCTGTTGAGAACGACGTTCACGTTGTTGGCGTATCGTCGCTCGCAGCAGGTCACCTCACCCTCGTTCCCCAGATCATCGCCGAGCTCAAGAAGTTGGGCCGCGAGGATATCGTGGTAGTTGTGGGTGGTGTGATTCCCGCACAGGACTACGAGGAGCTCTATCAGGATGGTGCTGCAGCCATCTTTGGCCCCGGTACCCCTGTGGCTACCGCAGCTCAGAAGATTATGGAGATCCTCAGCGAGTAGTCGCTACCTCTCTGTGTAACCCAGACGTTGCACTTCGATAAACCCCTGCCACGGTTACGAAAGTAAACCCGGCAGGGGTTTTCTTTTGCGCTTTGTTTTTGGCCACCTACCATACTATATATATGCGCGCGAGGAGAACGATGTAGTGTGCTATCATCGCTATTGGAATTGAGGGGTGTGTTCTTATAAGTTTTACTTATGGTTGAATCGGGTAATATCATAGTGGCAAAGAGTATCAAATGAGAAAAATTGCATTATCTTTGTAATGCAGAAAGCAAAATAAGAATAACTAATTAAAAAACTCAATACTATGAAAAAGAACATCAGCGACCGCCTCGTAGCGGCTATCAACGACCAGATCAACGCCGAACTTTGGTCGGCATATCTCTACCTCTCGATGTCGATGGACCAGGAGGCTAAGGGTAACAAGGGCTTTGCAAACTGGTTCTACATCCAGTTCCAGGAGGAGCAGGACCACGCACGCATCTTTATGAATATGCTCAACTCGCGTGGCGCGGAGGTGAAACTCCAGCCCATTGCTGCTGTGGACACCGAGTGGGCAACCCCTCTGGCTGCTTGGGAGAAGACCCTCGAGCACGAGCAGGTGGTGACCGCACGCATCAACAACCTTATGGCTATCGCCAAAGAGGAGAGGGACTACGCCTCGGAGAGCACCCTCAATTGGTTTGTGGATGAGCAGGTTGAGGAGGAAGAGAATGCACGCGACATCATCGACATCCTCGAGAAGATTGGCGACAACAAGTATGGTCTCTATGAGTATGACAAGGAGCTTGCAGCCCGTGTCTACACCACTCCTTCGCCCTTGGCAACTGCCGAGTAGCAACTCTCTGAGAACCTGAATTTAGCACGATAAATTGTGGAGCGAGTCACTCTCCTGCCAGAGGTAGGCGAAGGACTCGCTCCCTGTTTGTGTGGCGGCTCCGAGGGCGGAGGACGGAAATTTTCGCGGCCAGATGTGGGCACAAACGAAATAATAAGTATCTTTGTGGATAATAAACCCCAAAAGTTATGAAAAAATACAAGGAACTGACTAAGGCACAAAAGGTTACGCTGTGGTTTTGGACCATCCTGCTTGTGCCTACACTTGCAGTGCTCACCCTTCTTGTTCTCACCAATGCGGGCACCTTCGGTAAGTTGCCCTCTTTTGAGGAACTCGAGAATCCGAAGAGTAATCTCGCTACGGAGATCTACTCGGAGGACGGTGTGCTGCTCGGTCAGTACTATGTTCAGAATCGCTCCTATGTGGACTACGAGGAGATCTCGCCCGCGCTCGTGGCGGCTCTTATAGCCACCGAGGACGAGCGTTTCCACTCCCATTCGGGCATCGACTTCATCTCCTTGGCCCGCGTGGGAATCAAGACCATCGCCCTCGGCGATAGCGGTCAGGGTGGCGGCTCGACCATCACACAGCAGCTGGCAAAGAACCTCTTCCCGAGGGATACGACCCACTACAACTCCAAGGTGGCTCGTATGGGTAAGCTCGTGATTGCCAAATTCAAGGAGTGGATTACCGCCGTGAAACTCGAGCACAACTACACCAAGGAGGAGATTGTGTCGATGTATTTCAACACCGTGTTCTTCGGCTCCAACTCCTATGGTATCAAGGCCGCAGCCAAGACTTTCTTTGGCAAGGAGCCCCACGAAATCAATGTGCAGGAGGCGGCAGTGTTGGTGGGTGCGGTGAATGCCCCCACTCGCTACAGCCCCGTGCGTAACCCCAAGAACTCCTTGGCAAGGCGCAATACGGTGATGTCGCGTATGGCCAAGAGCGGCTACATCACCACCGAGCAGCTCGACTCGCTCAAGGAGCTGCCCATAGAACTCAACTTCTCGACCTCCTCACACAACGAAGGCTTGGCGACCTACTTCCGCGAGATGATAAGGATGACGATGACCTCGCCCAAGCCCACCCGCAATATGTACTACACCAAGTATGACTATGAGAAGGAGGTGGAGCGCTGGGAGTCCAATCCGCTCTATGGATGGTGCTTGAAGAATAAGAAGGCCGACGGCACGGAGTATAACATCTACCGCGACGGACTCAAAATCTACACCACACTCAACTCCACGATGCAACGCTACGCCGAGGAGGCTGTGCAGAAACAACTCAGCGAGCAGATTCAGCCCGCAATGGACAAGCAGTGGAAGGAGACGGGGGTGCTCTTCACCGACCTCGAGCAGGAGGAGATAGACAAAATCGTGGGTAGGGCAATCCGCTACTCGGACCGCTACCGCGATATGTCCAATGCGGGATTCTCCCAGAGCGAAATCGACAAGGCATTCCGCACAAAGGTCAAGACCAAAATCTTCACCTTCAAGGGTGAGGTGGATACGCTCATCACACCTCTCGACTCCATCCTCCACCACAAGCGCATTATGCGTGCGTCGCTGATGGCTGTCGACCCCCACAATGGTCACGTTAAGGCCTACGTCGGAGGTCCCTCGTTCCGCTACTTCAAGTATGATATGGCCAAGCAGGGCAAGCGTCAGGTGGGCTCCACCATCAAGCCCTTCATCTACACCTTCGCCTTCGACCACCTCGGCTACAACCCCTGTACGATGGTGCCCAACCTACCCGTCACCATCGAGACCTACACGGGCGAGGCGTGGACTCCCAAGGAGGCCGGCACAAAGGTTGTCTACGACGGCGAGATGTATCCCCTCAAGTGGGGTATGGCGCGCAGCCGCAACAACTACTCGGCTTGGATTATGAAGCAGGCCAACCAGCCCGCAGCGGTGGCCGACTTCATCCACAATATGGGCATCCTCAGCTATGTCGACCCCGTCAATGCCATCTGCCTCGGCACACCCGATGTGAGCCTCTTTGAGATGGTGGGAGCCTACTCCACATTTGCCAATCGCGGTGTCCACACGGAGCCTATCTTTGTGACCCGCATCGAGGACCGCCACGGCAACGTCTTGGCCGAGTTTTCGCCCACAAGCACAGTGGCCATCAGTGAGCATACCGCCTACACGATGGTGGATATGTTGCGCACGGTGGTGCAGCGCGGTACGGGTGTGCGTATGGGCTGGGCCTATGGTATGACCGACGTGGAGGTGGGTGGTAAGACAGGTACCTCCCAGGAGAACCGCGATGCGTGGTTTATGTGTGTGGCACCCAACCTCGTTGGAGGCGTTTGGGTGGGCGGCGAGGACCAAAGTGTCCACCTCTCGGCCAAGGGTGAGGGCTCGGTTGTGGCGCTCCCCATCTATGGCGAGTTCCTCAAGAAGGTGATGGCCAACGGCTCGCTGGGCGTCACCCGTGAGGATACGTTCCATCGTCCTGCAGGTGCCAAGGAGTATGACTGCTGGGATGGGTCCATCTCCATTGAGGATGTGCAGTTCGACGAGAACGGCGAGATCATTGAGGAAGATGTGGTGGAGGAGAGTCAGCCCACCGACGTCATCTTCGAGGAGGAGGATGAGTTCTTCTAAGAAGCGAAATAACAAAGTTCAACAATGCACAATTGTCGGTTGACGACAGATAGAAAAGGATAAAAATAGGTATGAACGTAGCAATAGTTGGCGCAAGCGGCGCCGTAGGTCAGGAGTTTCTCCGCATCCTTGCCGAGAGAGAGTTCCCCATAGATAATCTCTACCTCTTTGGTAGCAGCCGTTCCGCGGGTACGGAGTATGAGTTCCGCGGAGAGAAATACACCGTTAAACTTCTCCAGCACAACGACGATTTCAAGGGTATCGACGTGGCCTTTGTCTCCGCAGGTGGCTCCACCTCGAAGGAGTTTGAGAAGACCATCACCAAGCACGGCACCATTATGATCGACAACTCGAGTGCCTTCCGTATGGATGCCGACGTGCCCCTGGTGGTGCCCGAGGTCAATCCCGAGGATGCCAAGAATGCTCCTCGCAGGGTCATTGCCAACCCCAACTGCTCCACCATCCAGATGGTGGTTGCCCTCGCCGCGCTCGAGAAGATTGCACACATCACTCGCGTGCACGTTGCCACCTATCAGGCTGCCAGCGGTGCGGGTGCTATGGGCATTGCCGAGTTGGAACAGCAGTACACCGAGATTGCCGAGGGCAAGGAGCCCACGGTGAGCAAGTTTGCCTACCAGCTGGCAGGTAATGTCATCCCCCACATCGACGTATTTGCCGAGGAGGACTACACCAAGGAGGAGCTGAAGATGTTCTATGAGACCCAGAAGATTATGCACTCCGACATAGCCGTGTCGGCCACCTGTGTGCGCGTGCCCGTAGCTCGTGCCCACTCGGAGGCCATCTGGGTGGAGTTTGAGCGCCCCGTGTCGGTGGAGGAGGCTCGCAAGGCTTTCTTGGAGGCGGAGGGCATTGTTGTAGAGGACGAGCCTGCCGAGAAGAGGTATCCTATGCCCCTCTTTGTGGCCGAGACCACTCCCGTATTTGTGGGCCGACTCCGCAAGGATATTGCCAACCCCAATGGTCTGACCTTCTGGTGTGTGGCCGACCAAATCCGCAAGGGTGCGGCTCTCAATGCTGTGCAGATTGCCGAGAAACTCTTTGGTACCCGATAGGAACTCCGAGAGGGGGGCGCACTCCGTTGATGGGGGCGGTGACCCCCGGAAATCAAATTATGAGGTGTGAGGTGTCTCCTTGCACCTCATTTTTTTGCGCCATTAAGTGGTTGTGTGCCAAGATGTTGTTGGCGAAAGCAAAAAAAAGTTGAAAAAAATTTTCACTCTCGTGCAACGTTTTGCCCGACTTTTGCATCTATAGTGCAAGGAGGTCGCCTTTCTCTCCATTCGGCGGCCAGCCTACCAACTTCAAATAATCGGGGGATGGGATGTGTGGCCCACCTCCTCATCAAAAGGGTCTGCGCTCTCTTTGCAGGCCCTTTTTCTTTTTGAGCGGGGGAGGGTGTGTTGAGTGGGGGAGGGTGTGTTGAGAGGGAGGAGGCAGATGTGTGGATAAAAAAAAGTGGCTCCCATCTCTCGATGGAAACCACTCGATGTAGCTCTGCGGATAGGTGCAGAGTGGAGCATTAGATGGAGATGTCCAGAATCTCAAACTCCATAAGACCTACGGGCACCTGAACCTCCACCTTGTCACCCTTCTTGTGACCGAGCAGGGCGTGACCAATGGGGGTCTCCACGGAGAGTTTGCCAGCCATAAGGTCGGCCTCGTGGTCGCCAACGAGGGTGTACTCCATCTCGGAGCCGGTGTTGACGTTGCGGATGCGAACTTTGTTGAGAATCTGCACCTTGCTCTTGTCGAGGTGCGACTCGTCGATAATGCGTGCGTTTGCGAGAGTGATCTCCATACGCATAATTTTCTCTTCGAGATTGCGCTGTGCCTCTTTGGCTGCGTCATACTCGGCGTTTTCGGAGAGGTCGCCTTTGTCGCGTGCCTCTGCGATAGCCTCGGCTGCTTTGGGTCTTTCGACGATACGCAGTTGGTCCAATTCGGCTTTCATTTTGTTGTAACCTTCTTTGGTCAAAACAATGGATTCGTGTGCCATAGATTTACTCTGTGTTTTTTTTATGTTGTTTAATATATTTTTAACCTTTGGAGGGCCGCTTCATACAGCACGAAAAAAATATGAATTCCGACCTACAGGAGGTCGAAACCCAGTAACAAATTCTGCTCATTGAGCCCTCAAATATGCCACAAAGGTAACCATCTTTTTCTAATAAACAAAATTTGTCTTAAATTTGTAACCTCACTACCATAAATGACACCTATGTTTCTGATTAATGGCGCGTTTGGCTTCACGGACCTCTGGACGATAGTATCGTTCACCTACACCATTTTTGTGGTTCTGATGGTGATTGCCGTCATCGCCGAACGACGCGATCCGGTCAAGACTTTGGCCTGGATTATGGTCATCACAATGTTCCCCGTGGGAGGAATGATTCTCTTCCTTGCCTTCGGCCGCAACCACCGCAAGGAGCGTACCTTTATGCAGAAAGAGCTCTTCGACAACGAAATTGTGGGCAAGATTTGTGGCGACCAACTGTGCGAGCTGCCGGCCAGCGAGGAGTTTAATAGTGCCGACCGTAGCCTTATCACCCTCCTGCTCAACAACTCTCGCGCACCACTGATGATTCACAATAGGGTGCAATTCTACAACGACGGCAAGGAGTGCTTCTCGAGTCTCTTTGAGGATTTGAGGAGTGCCACGGAGTCTATCCACATCGAGTTCTTTGCCATTGAGAGTGGGCCGCTCTTCGAGCAGATGTTTGAGATTCTGACCGAGAAAGTTGCACGGGGCGTGGAGGTGAGAATCATCTACGACAGCGTTGGTAGCCGACGACTCCGCAGGCGCGATGTGGTGCGTATGAAGAGTGTTGGGATTGATGTGCGCTGCTTTATGCCGGTCTTTTTCACCCGCTTTTCGAGCCTGGCCAACTACCGCGACCACCGCAAAATCGTTGTCGTCGACGGCAAGGTGGCCTTTACGGGCGGAATGAACATTGCCGACCGCTATGTGGAGGGACTGCGAGGTGGAGTGTGGCGCGATGTCCACATTCGTGTGGAGGGTGAGTCGGTGGCTATGCTCCAGTCGGTCTTTGTGGTCGATTGGGCCTTTGTTTCGGATGGCGAGCGGCTCGAAGATAGTCGCTACTTCCCCGCCTCGGAGGTGAGTGAGGTCTGCCCTATGCAGATTCTCTCCTCGGGACCCGATTCCCCCTATGCCTCCATCAAGCACTCCTATTTTGCGGCCATCTCCAAGGCGCAGAAATATGTCTACATCTCCACCCCCTATCTGATGCCCGACAATGCGATTCTCACAGCGCTCCACGTTGCGGCGCTCAGTGGTGTGGATGTGAGGATTCTCATCCCCGTCAGGGGCGACAATGCCGTGGTGGCTTGGGCGGGCTTTGCCTATGTCGATTCGCTCTTGGAGGTGGGTGTGAAGGTCTACCTCTACCGCGTCGGTTTCAACCACTCCAAATTCATCATCATCGACGACGAACTCTGCTCCATAGGCTCTGCCAACCTCGACTATCGCAGCTTCGAGGATGACTTCGAGGTGCAGGCTCTCATCTACGACAATGCCACCACTTGCCGCCTCCGCGACCAATTCATCGACGACCTCCGCGATTCGGAGGAGATAACGCCCCAAAATTGGGCTCAACGTTCGCGCACTTCGAAGATTATGGAGCCCATAGCAAAGCTCCTTGCACCGCTCTTTTAGCTCGTGTCGTTCAATATGGCAGAGGGGTTTTCCGTGCGAAAACCCCTCTGTTTTTTTCAACTCGAGGTGGGAGTGTGGTGTTGCCTCGCCCCCCCGAGAGGTTAGAAGAAGAGTCCGAAGTTGATTTGCACGATGCCGTCGTGCTTGACATCCACTCGCTTGTGTTGCTGTGCCACCCTCACTTCCGAGGTGGTCTGCTCCAGATAGCCCACATACCTCAGGTCCAAGCATACCCCATCGAATTCCACACCTACGCCACCCATTGCGGCAATGTCGTTGTCGTTGAAGTTCACCCTCAGGGGAGTGGAGCCTCCCCCCTTGGAGTATTGCTTGGAGCCCAAACGCCACACGGGGCCGCCGAAGAGCCTCACGTTGCCGAATTTGAATCCCATAAGTATGGGTAGTTCAATGCGGTAGCACTTCAAGGTCTTGTACTCTTTGGGTTGTGAGGGCGACTTGATGCCAAAGACATAGTCGCGCTGGGAGAACTGCAGCTCGGGCTGGATGTAGATGAATGTTGGGATGGAGAGGCGCAAAAAAATGGCAGCCTGATAGCCACCCACTCTGTCCCCGGCAGGCTCAAGAGTTGCCCCGTCGATACCGATGGAGTCGAACTGATAGCTGCCTGTTGCAATGCCAATGCGCCCGCCCAAGGAGAGGGGCTGCGCTTTTGTCGCCCACGTCACAAAGAGTGAGCCGACGAGGAGAAACACCAAACGTTTCATAATCCGTGAGAGAGTAAAAAAATGTAAAACAAAAGAGAACTTACATCTCCACGAATTGCAAATGATGTGCCGCGAACTCTCTGCGTTTGCCACTTTGCGATGGCACCTGCGATTTTATTCTCTCTGCTCCGAGGTGCTGTGTGGAACGGCTCTCATCTCACATATTTTGGGTCGGATTGCGTGTGGGGCGTACACCCTGTATCCCCGTCGCTGCGCGTGGCTACTCTGTGGGGCCGAGAAGAGTGGTGCGGAGGGTGGTGTTGAAGTCGTGTAGGAGGGTTGCATTGCGTCGTTGGGTGAGCAGTCGGGCACGCTCTTGGCCCAGGAAGTAGGTGGTGCTGAGGCCGCCACAGCCCACAATCCAACCACTAAGCCATTGGCCCGCAATCATTTCGCTCACTGCAAAGGTGCCCAGCACTGCATTGGCCGATAGCGACACAAGGGCGCTCCACGCCTCGCCAGCATAGAACTGTCCCAAGCCAGGGATGAGGCTCAACCACCACGCCAACTCGGGGTTGCGAAGATGTGGGGTGTGGGCATAGAGGTGGTCTATCTGTTGTTTCACTTCGTCGGATGCGGGGTGGGTGTCGAGGTGTCGTCTGGCTGCCGACTCGGAGCGTTGCCAATCTCCCTTTTGTGCCGCTGCAAGCGCCTCCACGAGGGCCATAGTCTCCCCCATTTGCTCCGGTGCCACATAGAAGCCGGCCTCGTCGATGGCAGCCAGAGAGGTGTCGAACTCCCCTGCGAGGTAGCCACACAGGGCCTTCTGATAGTAGTAGTCGGCGAGTTCTTGCTCTCCGAGTGCATAGGTGTGGATGCGTCCCAACTCCTCGAGAGCCTCGCTGTAGAGCCCTTGTTGTTTACGCACAGAGGCCTTGGCCGCCACAGCTTGGTTGTGGGTGGCGGCATCTTTGGCGGCGTAGATTTCGCGCTCCAAGGCGAGTGCTCGGAGGTCCCAATCGGGTGTCTGCCCGTTAGTCGAAAAGCTCGCGCAGAGGAATATGGATGCTGTACATAACAGCCTCGCGATTGATCTCTTCAAAATGCTGATAGTAGACTCTGACGCTGGCCACACTGCCGAAGATGTTGCTCACATAGAGCAACGAGGCAATGGTGCCATAGGTTATTGTTCGAACGTTTGCGGGGCTCTCGGCCTTGGCCCAGCTTGTGGCTGTGAGGGCGGCGAAGGCACCCACGGCCATAAAGGTTGCCACACCTTCGCTCACCTGCCCGGCATAGATTTGACCCAGACCGGGCACTATGGCCGACGCGAGGCCTGCCACCCACTCTTTGGGCTGACGAGGTGGGCCTGCTGCGGCACTCTCGAGCTCGCGCTGATGGCCCGCAACAATGGGGTGGGAGTAGGTGAAGAGGCTCTTCTGGCGGGCATACTCCTCGTGGTCACCCTCCAGAAGTGCCACGCCTCCGCGGTGGAGGGCAAGGAGTTGGTCGTGTTGGGAGGCCTCGGGGCTCTGGGCAAAGAGGTCGAGCCTCTGGCGTGCCCCCTCGGTGTCGCCCCCGAGCAGATGACATACGGAGCTGTAGAAACTGCTTCCTGCGTAGAACGGCGAGCCCTGAGTCACGCTGCCAAATGCGAGGGCTGCCGTGTCGAACTGCTTGTTGTGGTAGCTCACGAGCCCCTTCAGGTAGCGCAGCGAGTCGATGGATGGGGTGGAGTAGAGCTCCTCGGCAGGGAGGTGGTCCACAAGTGTTGTGGCGTCGCGCAGGAGACCCTTGCCCACAAGGTAGCGGCCAAACTCATAGTCACCGCGTGCGTGCCTTGCGATGGATTCCGCTGCCGGCACTTTGGCGCTCACAATCGCTCCGCTCTCTTGCCCTTTGGCTCCGAGTGCAAAAAGTGTGAGCAGGGCTACTATGACAAAGGCTCTTCTCATTGGCGGTAACGTTTGGGGTCGTCACACACCAACCCTTGTTCGTTTTGGGGTGCGGTGGTGCGACCTATTTTGGTGTTTCTCACTGTGCGGTCGAGACCAAAGAGGAGGGCGGGCAGGGTGCCATACTCGGCCACGAGGGCTCGGAAGTAGTCGATGTTGGTCTCGGTGTAGCCCCCAGGAGTGGTGATGTCGGGTGCCAAGTGGTTCTCCCACACCCACAAAGCACCGCTCGCAGCGTGGTAGAGTGGGGAGATGGTGCTCCGTCCGGGCTCAATGCCATAGGGGTGGCTCCTGTCGCCACGCGGAGCCTCGAAGCTCACCTCGCGTAGCAGTTCCAGATCGCTCCTCTCTTGCCCCCACGCCGAGTGGGTGGCCATCAGCAGGAGGGTGGTCACAAGCAGAAGTAGTCTATGTGGTGTGCAGTGCATCTATTTGGCAAAGAGTGTGTTGGGGTCGATATCAATGCGTTTGGCGTCGGCGGGCACCTGCCAATCGAACATCTCGGAGTTGGCTTCGGCATCGAAGAGCAGATTGGAGTAGGTGGAGAGCCTCACCAACGAGTCGCGCTTGGGGCTATACTCAATCTCCGTGATTCGCATAGGCATAGGAATCCTGCCATACTCATACTGTGCAAAGTAGACTTTGCGTAGGGTTTCGCCCTTGTTGTTGTAGTAGATCATACAGATGGGCAGTTGGCCGCGGAAGGCCAGCTCCACCTTTGCCACTCCGGCGCTACTCTTGGGCACGAAGGTCTTGATAATCATTCCATTCTCGTGGCGCACCTCGCTCTGCGTGTAGCCATAGGCGGGCAGGGCCATATCGACATAGCCGCCCGAGGCAAAGAGCGACACAAGCTCCTTGGTGGAGGCCATCTCGGAGTCGTTGATCACCACCACCTCGCCTGTGGAGGGGGTGTAGATGCGCATCTCGCCGAGAGCATTGGAGTGGGTTATGGAGTGTTTGGGCGAGTGTTGCTCCACCACCATACGTCCGTCGGGGTGGAGGTAGATGCTGCGCTCGCTGGTCTTCTTCTTGCCGTCGGCCACCTGCACACTCTTCTCGTCAATCGAGAGGCGCACTTGTGCTGCTGCGACTATGGGGGCGAGGAGTAGTAGGGTGGCGAGTAGGTGTCGTTTCATATTGTTGATGTGGTGTGTGTGCAACAAAAAAATGGGGCGAAGAGTTGTCTTCGCCCCATAAAGGTAGTAACTTTTGTGGATTAGAACAAATCTGCCCACATAAGAATGCGGCCGTTGTTCATATATTTTTTGCTGATCTTGTTATTATCAACCAGGTCGAGAACCAAAACAACCGAGTCAACAACATAGAGGATGCCGAAACCACTACCGGTGAGGGCGTAAACCAGACCCATCCACACTTTGGTGCCGAGGTAGTAGCGGTGAACTGCCAACCAGTTGGTGAAGGGGATTACCGACAGTGCGGTAGCGATGATGGGGTTCTTGGAGTTGGTCAGCGAGAACATATCGCCTGCAGGAGCTGCCTCCATTACCATCTCAACGGAGTTGTCTACGAGAGCGTCGATAGCTGCGTCGTTAACTTCGTAGTTGTTGGCCGAAGCCGAGCAAATTGCAAACAATGCAACTGCCAAAGTGAGCAAAAGTTTCTTCATAATGCGTTATTTTTTAGGTTAAACTTGTGTTTCTGGCAAGTGGGAGTCGCCACAATCCGTGGGTGGGTGGCAGGCTACTGAGTACAAATATAAGATTTTTTCCCCAAGATTGCTACTCTTTGTCGCTTTTTTTTCCTCTCGCTCCTCTTTTTTCGGTCATTCCTATGTTAATGTGCAATTATGCTTAGCCTCGTGGCACACAATTTCCGATATTTTTCACCTCATACCTATTGTATATTACGGCTCGTCCGACCCGCTATCAACAAAAATCAGCCCCTCGCAATGGAGGGGCTGATTTCTCTCGGCTCTCCCGCGGTGGGGGAGCCTATGTGTGTTGTGCCATTAGTTCACCGAGGAGAACTCCTTACCATCGGGCATACGGATGGTGAGGCCCTCAACTGCCAATACGTCGTCCTTCACGCAGAACGAAGCGCTCTTGGTCAGGCCATCCCACAACGACTTGAAGTCGCGTGCAATGTTCAGAGGAACCTTCACGGTGAAGGTGCCATAGGTGCTGTCGGTCACGCTGAAGGTCTCGGTCTCGGCGTCGTACGAACCGAGGGTGAGCTGGAGAACCACGCTGCTACCACGCTGTTTAACATACTCAGCCTCAGCCTCCTCGGTCAATTTAGCCTTGAGGTTGGCGATGCTGCTCTCGTTGACGCGGAGTGCATACTGTGCCTCGGTCTCAAACTCATCTTTCACCTTGAAGGCCTCAATCTTGGGAGCCATAAACTCGTTGGCGAAGTTGGTGAAGCTCTGGTAGTAGAGGAACTCTTTGCAGAGGTCGAGAGCCTCCTCGGCGGTGTAAACCACGGGAACGATCTCGGCGCCGGTGCGGTTGATGTAGCCATAGAGACCACCGATGGTTACCTGTGCGAGGTTGTCCTCGAAGTTGCTGATGGTGTCATATTTGGGTGCGGTGATGCCGCGGCCGCTCTTGTCGATGAGGCCACACTTACCCTCGAGTTTCACCCAAGTGATGCCGTTGGAGAACTCGCCAATCTCGTCGTAGATGGGGGCGAGAATCTCGTCATATTTGTTGTCGATGATGCCCCACTTGTTGCCCATCTTCACGGTTGCAATGCCGTCGGCGATTTCGCCCACCTCGTCATATTTGAGAGGAGTAACAGCCTTGCCGTCGATGTCGATGAAGCCCCACTTGCCGTCGGCGCAAACCTTGGCTACGCCATAGTGGAAGTCGCTCACGACGTCGTAGATTACGGGGATGATCTCGCGGTACTTAACGTTGAGGAAGCCCATCTTGCCACCGATCTTCACCTTGGCCAGACCATTGGCGTCGAAGTCGCCAACCTCCTCATATTTGGGCCTTACTACAACGCGACCTGCGTGGTCTGCCCAACCGAACTTGCCACCCTGCTCGAGTTTTGCCAGGCCTGCGAGGTCCCACTCGCCAATCTGGTCATACTCCACTGCGAGCAACTCGGCACCTGCGCGGTTAACCAAGCCCCACTTCTCGCCTACGCTGGCTTTGGCAACGCCCTTGTCGTCGAATGCCTCCACCGAGTCGTAGACCTTGTCGCTCACGGGTTTGCCCTCGAGGCCAATCCAGAAGTACTTGCCATCCTTCTTAACCATTGCGGCGCTCTGGTTGTAGGAGCCCACCTCGTCGTAGATGGCGGGGACGATCATTGTGCCTGCAACATCGCAGAAGCCCCATTTGCCGTCGAGCTGCACGGGAGCCAGACCCTCGTCGAAGTGGAGCGAGCCGATGAACTTGGGAGTTACGGTGATAACGCCCTTGGTGTTGATCTTAAACCAGGTGTCGTTGCTCTGGATCATTGCAAAACCCTCCTCGTTGTAGGGCTCTGCGCCGGCATATTTGATGGGGACAATCTGCTCACCATTGCGGTTGATGAAGCCCCACTTGCCATCGAGACATACGCGAGCCAAGCCGTTGGCGTCGAAGTCGTCGGCCTCCTCAAACTGAACAGCGATGGCGGCTGCACCCGATTTGTTGAGCCAACCATATTTACCATCCTGCTTAACCATTGCCAGACCCTCGGTGAAGCTGTGAACATCGTCGTACTGGATGGCGATAACAGCCTTACCATTCTGGTCAATCCAGCCATATTTGCCTGCGAGGCTCACCCAAGCCAGACCCTCCGAGAAGTTGCCTGCGCCGTCGTATTTGAGTTTGATGGCCTCTTTGCCGCGAGCGTTCACGAAGCCCCACTTGCCACCGTTGTAGCGACCCTCGGCCCAAACGCCCTTGGTGCTCACACGTGCCAAGCCGCCCGAGAACTCATCTGCATAGTCGTAGCTGATGCGAACAGCAGCCTTGCCTTTGGGGTTGTAGAAGCCCCACTTACCGCCCGAGTAGTTGCCCTCCTCGTCGTAGGCACCCTTCTGGCTAACCCTCACGAGGCCATCCACGAAGTCGTCTGCGTAGTCATTCTTGGCGGGAACAATCTTCTTACCGGAGGCGTCGATGAAGCCATATTTACCCTTGGCATCGCGGAATTTTGCCAAACCCTCGGGGCCGAAGGGCCACACTGCGAGGTTGTTGACCTTCAGGATCTCCTTACCTACGGCGTTCACCCAGCCCCACTTGTTCTCGGCCAGCGAAGCCATTGCCAGGCCATTGTCGCCGAACTCGCCGATGTGGGTATATTTAATAGGTACAACCTTCTTACCCTCGACATTGATCATACCATAGAGGCCCTCCTGCTTAACGAGCACCAAACCTGCGTTGGTCCACTCGCCAACCGACTCATATACCACGGGGGAGATGAGGTCGCCCTCGCGGGTAATCCAGCTGTAGAGCTCACCCTTGGCCACCTTGCCCAGACCGAAGTTGTTCCAGGGCCAAAGTTTGGTGTACTCCACCTTGGTGATGAAGCGACCGGTGACGTCGATCCAGCCGTAGAGCTCGCCCTGACGAATCCAGTTGAGACCATCCTCGGTCCACTCGCCAATCTCGTCGTTGATCACGGGCACAATCTCGCGGCCGGTGCGGTCTACCCAACCGATATACTCGCCCACGGTGACGATGGCCAAACCGTTGAGTGCATACTCACCGAAGGTGTCGTATTTCACGGGAGTCACCTCCTTACCAAGGAGGTTGATGATGCCATATTTGCCATCGATGCTCACCTTTGCGAAGCTGCCAACGAACTCGTCGATGGTGCTATATTTCACGGGAGCGAGCACTGCGCCGAGGTTGTTCACCAAGCCATAGCGGCTCTCGCTCATAACCTTTGCGATGCCCATCTCGTTGAAGGTGCCGATCTCGTCGTAGGCGGTGGGAAGAACCTCCTTGCCGAGTTTGTTGAGAATACCCCACTTGGTGCCGATTCTCACGCGCGAGGTGCCATTCTCGTTCCACTCGCCAACCTCGTCATATTTGTTGTCGCACAAGCGTTTGCCGGTGTTGTTGATGAGGCCGTAGAGACCCTCCTTCACGGACCAAGCAAGACCCTCCTCGTTGAATTTGCCGATGCTGTCGAACTGGGGTTTGTGAATCTCCTTACCGGTTTTGCTCAACACGCCCACAAGGCCGTCGACCTTCACGGTTGCGGTGCCGTTGTCGCTCCACACGCCGGGCTCGTCGTATTTCACCTTGGCGATGGTTTTGCCCTCGCGGTTGATCACGCCCCACTTGTCGGTCTGTTTAATCCAAGCCAAGCCGTCGGCCGAGAACTCGGTAACCTCCTGGTAGCGAACCTTGATGATCTCCTTACCGTCGCGGTTGATCATACCGAAGTCCTCACCGATGCGAACCACTGCGGTGCCTGCCTCGGAGAAGGTCTCGATGTCGTCGTATTTGATTTTTGCCAGCACCTTACCATCGCGGTTGATGAGGCCATATTTGTCGTCCTCCTGCACCTTGCAGATGCCGTCGGGCGAGAAAGTACCGATCCAGTCGTAGCGTGCGCGGATCACCTCGTCGCCGCTTTTGTTGATGTAGCCCCACTTGCCTTTGGTGTTTTTCACCTTGGCGAGGCCCTCTGCCGAGAACTCCTCGGCCACGTCATACTTGGCCTTGATGAGCCAATTCTCTTTGTTGTCCACGTAGCCCCATTTGCCGCGTGCGTTCTGCTTTGGCGTGAGCTCCTGTGCCAATGCAGGGAGGCACAGCATAGCCGCCATAAGGATAACGAATAATCTCTTCATAGTTGTAAGTAGTTAGATGTTAAATGTTTTGTAGTCTCTTTTGGGATGTTCGTCAAGGTTGGGCCACGATGTAGGGTGTGTGGGTGGCCACGATGAAGAGCATAGTTTCCCCCAAAGTTACAACTTTTTTGCGGGATAACAAATTTTTTACCCATTTTCCATCGTATACGCGCGAGTGGAGGTGGCGAGGATGGGTATGAAATTTGTTTTTGGCAATGGGTGGTTTGTTGGTTGAGGGGTGCAATGGGGTGTTTGATGGGGCGGGAGAAAGAAAAAATCGAAAAAAAATGCTACACTGTTGTAAATTAATCGAATAATAGTGTATATTTGCAGTCCGATTTGGGAGCCTATGCCTTCGGATGGGGGCGAGATGGGGCAGTTTGCGCTCTTGTGGAGGGGCGCAGAGCGGCTCGAGGAGGCCGAAAATCGGGAGAAAAAAGGTTGAATATTCACAACTAATTCATAAATTATACAAGTTATGACTAAAGCAGATATCGTAAACAACATCGCAAAAGAGACCGGCATCGAGAAAGTACTCGTTCAGCAGGTTGTTGAGGCTTTTATGGAGAACGTAAAAGGCTCCATCATCGAGAACGAGCCCGTATACCTCAGGGGTTTCGGTAGCTTCATCATCAAGGAGCGCGCACAGAAAGTGGCTCGCAACATCTCCAAAGGCACTACCATCACCATTCCCGCTCACAATATTCCCGCCTTCAAGCCCGCAAAGAGCTTCGCAAGCAAGGTGAAATAAGAGCAGCCTACTGCAGATAACACAGAAGCAATCCAAATTTATAAACCAAATTAAATTTACAGAACTATGCCTAACGGTAAGAAGAGGAAAGGTCCCAAAATGGCGACCCACAAACGCAAAAAACGTTTGCGTAAAAATCGTCACAAACACAACAAGAAATAGGTTGTCGGTTTACCTTTAATAGAAAAAATAGAGCTGAAAGCCTATCGAAGGTTTTTGGCTTTATTTTTTCATTGAGGAACCCCATTCCCACACGTGCTAAGTCTGTGTGGCTCTGGGATTCCGCGGACTTCCTTCCTATCCCAGTAGGAATCTACGAACACTATGAACAGAGAATTAATCATCAATGTCACCCCGACTGAAGTGACCATTGCTCTGGTCGAGGACAAACAACTCGTCGAACTCGACAAGGAGAGCTGCAAGAGTGGCTTTGCTGTGGGTGATATCTACTTGGGCAAGGTCCGCAAAATTATGCCCGGACTCAATGCCGCTTTCGTCAACATCGGCCACGAGAAGGATGCTTTCATCCACTATCTCGACCTCGGCCCTCAGTTCCCACAGCTCCACAAACTTGTGGCGAACCTCTCGACGAAGAAGAAAAACGTGCGCATAGAGAGTCTCCGCCTCGAGCAGCCGCTCGATAAGACGGGCAAACTCTCGAGCCAGATTTCCGGAGGTCAGCCCATTATGGTTCAGGTTGCCAAGGAGGCAATCTCCACCAAGGGCCCACGACTCACCTCCGACATTTCGCTGGCAGGTCGCAACGTAGTGCTCATTCCCTTTTCGAACAAGATATCCATATCCGCAAAAATCCGCTCCAACGAGGAGAAGAAGAGGCTCAAAAAGATTTGCGACAAGGTGCTCCCCAAGAACTATGGAGTGATCATCCGCACCGCGGCGCAGGGCAAGAGCGACGTCGACATCGAGCAGGATATCCTCTCGCTCATCAAGAAGTGGGAGAGTGCCCTCGAGGGCATCAAGACCAAGGTGCCTCCCGTGCAGTTGCTCAGCGAGATGAGCAGAGCCAACACCATCATCCGCGACTCGCTCAACTCCTCCTTCAATGCCATCCACGTCAACGACGAGACCATTTATGAGGAGATTAGGGAGTACATTAAGGTTATAGCACCCGAGAAGCTCAAGATTGTCAAGCTCTACAAGGGCACCCAGCCCATTTTTGACAACTTCGACATCTCTCGCCAGATAAAGTCGCTCTTTGCAAAGTATGTATCCCTGAAGAGGGGTGCATACCTGATTATCGAACATACGGAGGCTCTCCACGTCATCGACGTCAATAGTGGCAACCGCGCGAAGGTTGCCGACGATCAGGAGAGTACGGCTATGGATGTAAACCTCTCGGCAGCAGCCGAAATCGCCCGTCAGTTGCGTCTGCGCGATATGGGCGGTATTGTGATCATAGACTTCATCGACCTTCATAAAGCCGAGAACCGCCAGAGGCTCTATGAGGAGATGCAGAAACTTATGGCCGGAGATAAGGCCAAACACACCATTCTTCCGCTGACCAAGTTTGGCCTGATGCAGATTACCCGTCAGAGGGTGAGACCCGAGGCCATCAGCAAGGCGGAGGAGACCTGCCCCACTTGTGGAGGCACGGGCAAGATCTCGCCTGCGATTCTGATTGATAAGCAGATAGAGAATCAGATTGCCTACTACGCCATTGAGAAGCGTCGCAGGAGTCTGGGGGTTGTGGTGAACCCCATTATGGCGGCCTACCTTACTCGAGGCGGACTCTGGAGCATTCGTCGCAAGTGGCGTCGCAGATATTTGTGTGACATCCGTGTGCTTGTGGACCAGTCGCTCGGAGTGATCGAGTATAAGGTTGTGGACAAGAAGAGGCGCGAACTTGCGTAGGGGAGTGGGTATTGAGTCGGAGAGCGGACTCCGCCCACACAGACCCTTTTCGCGCGACCATTCTCACCTCTATGTGTTATTCTTACGGAGTCGAGCAAGATAATGGAGAAGAAAAAGGTCGAAAATAGAGCCTTGCAGGATATTCTGCAAAGGGCCGCAAAGACCGCTGCACTCAAGCAGTTGGCCGAGCAGATTGAGAGCCGAACCGTGACAGAGATAACCTCTCTGGCGGGTTCGGCTTTTGCTCTCTATGCGTCGGTGGCGGCGGGTAGGGTCGGAGGGTTGCACATCTTTGTTGCCGACGACAGGGATGGAGCGGCCTATCTGGCCAGCGATATGTATCGCCTTATGGATGCCGAGCGAGTGATGTTCCTCGCCTCGAGCTACAAGCGTTCCATCCGCTATGGCAGCGAGGACGCCTCGAGTCAGGTGCAGCGCACGGCGGCTCTGGAGGCCATTCGCAATAGGGGCGGCAGGGAGACGCTTGTGGTCTGCACCTACCCCGAGGCTCTCTCCGAGAATGTGGCCTCGGTGGAGAGTATGGATGCTACGACGGTGGAACTGAAGGTGGGCGAACGCATCTCTATGGAGAGCCTCCGCGAACAGGTCGAGGGACTTGGTTTCGAGAGGGTTGACTTTGTCCACGAGCCGGGTCAATACTCTATGAGGGGTGGCATTTTCGATATTTTTTCCTACTCGGAGAACAAACCCTTCAGGGTCGATTTTTTTGGCGACGAGGTGGATAGCCTGCGTCGCTTCGACCTCTCGTCGCAGCTCTCCACGGAGAGGGTGGAGAGGGTCCGCATACTGCCCAACTTGAAGAATGTGGAGGGAAGCAAGAAGGTCTCCGTGGCCGAGTATGTCGGCCAGGCGGTGTGGTGGGTGACGGGACTCGACCACACCCTCTCGAGGCTCGACGATGTGAGGCGTAAGTTGCTGGCCGAGAGTGAGAATCCTGCCGAGGATGTGTTGAGGGTGACTTCGGCCAAGGCCTTCTTGGAGGCCACCGCCGGGAGCGCAATGGTGCTCTCGCGTCCGAGTGCCAAGAGGGAGGCTGTGGCCAAGGTGACGTTCAACACCCTGCCCCAGACAGCCTTCAATAAGCAATACGATATGCTCGCCGACGACATCGAGGCGAGGGCCGCGCAGGGCTACACCACCTATCTCCTCTCCGACAACCGCACCCAATTCGAACGCCTGGAGAACATCCTGGCCGCCACCCATCGCAAGGCACGCTTCGAGCCGATGAAGATGATGCTCCACGAGGGCTTCACGGATAGGAGCCTGAGAATCAGCCTCTACACCGACCACCAGATCTTCGACCGCTACCATCGCTACTCCCTTCGTGGCGAGATCGACCGCAGGGAGAGCCTCACCATTGCCGAGCTCAACCAGCTCAAGATGGGCGACTATGTGGTCCACATCGACCACGGCGTGGGTCAATTTGGTGGCCTGCTCCGCACGGTGGAGAATGGCAAGGAGAAGGAGTCGGTGAAGATTGTCTACAAGGAGGGCGACGTGCTGCTTGTCAATGTACACTCGCTCCACCGCATCTCGCGCTACAAGAGCAAGGATAGCGATGCACCACCCAAGATATACCGCCTCGGCTCGGGCCATTGGCAGAAGGTCAAGGAGGCTACGAAGAAGGCCGTCAAGGATATAGCACGCGAGCTCATCAAGCTCTACGCCGAGCGTAAGGCCAGCGGAGGCTTTGCCTTCTCGCCCGACAGCTACCTGCAGTTCGAGCTGGAGAGCTCGTTCCAATGGGAGGAGACCCCCGACCAGCAGAAGGCTGTGGAGCTGATAAAGGGCGATATGGAGTCGAAGGAGCCTATGGACCGCTTGGTTTGTGGCGACGTGGGCTTTGGCAAGACGGAGGTGGCTGTGAGGGCGGCATTCAAGGCTGCGTGCGACAGCAAGCAGGTGGCTGTGCTGGTCCCCACAACGATTCTCGCACTCCAACACTATCGCACCTTTGCCGAGCGAATGAGAGGACTCCCCGTGAGGGTCGACTACCTCTCGCGCACCCGCTCCACAAAGGAGGTGCGACAGATTATGGCCGACCTCAAGGAGGGTAAGATAGATATCATTGTGGGCACCCACAAACTGTTGGGTAAGGAGGTGCAGTTCAAGGACTTGGGACTGCTGATTATCGACGAGGAACAGAAATTTGGCGTCTCGGCCAAGGAGAAACTCAGGAGCCTGAGTGTGAGTGTCGACACTCTCACTCTCACCGCAACACCCATCCCTCGCACCCTGCAGTTTTCGCTTATGGGAGCCCGAGACCTCTCGGTTATATCGACTCCACCTCCCAACCGACAGCCCATCATCACGGAGTGTCACACCTTCGAGGAGTCGATCATTGCCGAGGCACTCGACTATGAGCTCGATAGAGGTGGTCAGGTCTATTTTCTCCACAATAGGGTGGAGGATATCGAACGCATCGCATCGCTTGTGAGGAAATTGCGCCCCACGGCGAGGGTTGTGGTGGGCCACGGACAGATGCCTGCAGTGCAGCTCGAGAAGTTGCTGATGGACTTCATCTATGGCGAGTATGACGTGTTGGTTGCCACAACCATCATCGAGAATGGCATCGACATCCCCAATGCAAACACGATTATCATCAACAATGCCCACCGCTTCGGACTCAGCGAACTCCACCAGCTGCGCGGACGTGTGGGCCGTAGCGACCGCAAGAGCTACTGCTATCTCCTCGCTCCGCCCGACGAACTGCTCACAGGCGATGCACGTCGCCGACTGAGGGCCATAGAGGAGTTCTCCGACCTCGGCTCGGGATTCAACATCGCAATGCAGGACCTCGACATCCGAGGTGCGGGCAATCTGCTCGGTGCCGAGCAGAGCGGCTTCATTGCCGATATGGGCTTTGAGACCTATCAAAAGATTCTCAATGAGGCCATTACGGAGCTCCGCACGGAGGGCACCGAGGGACTCGACGACATCGTGGGACGCGGGGCCGAAGAGGAGGTCAAGGAGGATGTACACTATGTCACCGACTGCGCTGTGGAGACCGACCAGGTGGCTCTGCTGCCCGATAGGTATGTGGGCCAGATGAGCGAGAAACTCCAACTCTACCGACGACTCGACGGCATCTCGGATGAGGAGAGTATGACCCGCTTTGTGGCCGAGTTGACGGACCGATTCGGCAAGTTGCCTCCGCAGGCGGAGACCCTCGTGGATATCGTGCGACTGCGCTGGAGGGCTGTGGGCCTCGGCATCGAGAGGGCCAAGGTGAAGAATGGATTGATGCTGCTCTATTTCCCCTCGGATGGCCGCAATCGCTACTATAAGAGTGCCATCTTCGGAGGCATCCTGCGCTACGTCTCCTCCCATCCGGATAGGTTTGTTCTCAAGCAGAACAACAATAAGGTCTATCTGACCGTTAGAAATGTGGAGAACCTCAAGGAGGGATGCCTGCTCCTCGATACCCTGCGCGAGGCTCTGGTTGCACCCCTTCCGAACGAATAGCACGCCCCCTGTGTGCGGCGTGGCGGGGAGGTCGAATGAGGCCGACTGCTGCACAAAAAGTGATGTTGTCGGGGTCCGCGAAGGCTCCGATGGCAACTTTGGGTGCGAAAAAGTGAAAAAATGGGGATGAATAGGAGGGAAGAGGCGAAAAAAATTTGAAAAGTAAGAGAAAAACACGATATTTGCGAAATTGTTATAGACTACGTCTATCGACGTTGTAAACAGAGAGAAACAGATTCGAATGAATAGAAACAAAAAAATAGTGGTTTTGGTGGCCGCCCTGCTCGGCTTGGCAGGGGGAGGTAGGGCTCTCGCACAGGATAGCAGCCTCAATACCTATTCACCCTACACCTTCTACGGCATCGGCGATATCCACAACCAGGGCATCGCTGTGACCCGTGCTATGGGTGGCGCTTCGGTGGGCTTCCGAAACTATCTTTATATCAACCCGCTCAACCCCGCATCCTACAGCTCCGTGAGGAACAACTCCTTCCTCTCCAACTTCGATATGGAGGGCCAGAACTTCTATGCCCACACGACGGATGCAAAGACCTCGTTCAACACCTTCAACGTGCGCGACATCGCAATGTCGTTCCCGCTGGCCAAAGGCTTGGGTGTGGGCGTGAGCGTCACCCCCTACAGTTCGGTGGGCTACGATGTGAATTTCTACGACCAGAGTCCCGATGTGCAGGGCGGTATTGGCCAGATGTTCTATGCCTACACCGGCGAGGGCGATGTGACGCAGTTCAAACTCGGCGTGGGCTATGAGGTGTTCAAGAACTTCTCGATTGGTGCCGACCTCATCTACTACCACGGCTCCATCCTGCGCACCTTCAGCGCACGTCCCACCTCCATCACCGGCGAGGGCTCCTACTACTCCCTCAGTGGCCAGAACGAAGAGTATGTCAACAGCTTCTTCGGCACCTTCGGTATGCAGTGGACCCCCATTGCCAAGGAGGAGAGGGTGATGACCGTGGGCGCCACCTATCAACTCGGCGGCCGTATGGGTAATAGGGTGGAGGAGCGAGTGCCCCTGAATAGCACCATTCTCCCGGGTGAGTATGTGGTCGATAGGGAGTATGACTCAAATCTCTCGATGCCCTCGGTGATGGCAGTGGGTTTCTACTACCACACGCTCAAATATAGCTTTGGAGCCGACTATGAGTTTGCCGATTGGGGCCGACGCAACCTCGGCGACCAGAGCAACCGACTCTCCTTCCGCAACACCTCGAGCGTGAGGGTGGGTGGCCAATATACCCCCAATCCCGGCGATGTCCGCAATGCTTTCAAGAGATTCACCTACCGCGGCGGTGTGCGTTGGAGCCAGAACTATGTGGTTCTCAATGACCAGCCCATCTCGGATGTGGCACTCACAATGGGTGTGGGCATACCCTTGAGGATGACGGGCCTGTCGAATGTCAACCTCGGTCTCGAGTTGGGCACAAGGGGTACGACCAAGGCGGGACTCTCGAGGGAAAACTACCTGAAGTTTACCGTTGGATTCAGCTTCCTCGGTGAGGACTATTGGTTCGTCAAGATGAAATATGACTAATGGGTCGCTCGGGGCAGTTGGAACCGAGAGGCCGCAGTGATGCTACTTGAACTCAATACAATAACTCTATAACAAGAATACCTTACAAAAATGAAAAAAGTCGTAATCAAATCGATGGTAGTGCTCTCGCTCGTTATGGGCGGCACTTTCAACACCACCAACCTGATGGCACAGACCCAGGAGACCCAGCAGGTGGAGGAGACCCCCGCACAGCGCAAAGCTCGTGAGAAAGCAGAGAAAAAGGCTGCTAAAGAGGCAGAGAAAGCTCGCAAGGCTGCCGAGAAAGCTGAGAAAGCTCGCAAAGCTGAGGAGGAGAAAATTGCAAAGATCATCGCTGCACAGAAGGCTGCCGCTGCTAAGAATGGCGTGGTAGAGGAGCAGAAACCCGCAACTACCTATGGTCCCGAGTGGGGTGAGAACGCCACCGCTGCAGAGCGCGAGGAGAACCTCCGCATCTTCAACTTCTTCTCGGATGCCTACAACAACAAGGATTATGACAAGGCTCTGGAGTATATGTACACCCTTATCAACAACTGCCCCAAAGCTCGTAGTAGTGTCTATGCCAACGGCTCGAACATCTATCGTAACAAGATTGCTCGCGCTGCGTCGCTTGCAGAGAAGTCGGTCTACATCGACTCGCTGATGAAGGTCTACGACTACCGCTTGGCTGCTTTTGCCGACGACAAGGAGTATGGCGAGGTCTACATCCTGAAGAACAAAGCCAAAGACTACTACAAGTATCGCTCGGAGGATAAGCAGGGTATGCTCGATCTCTTCCGTAAGGCTATTGAGAAGGATCCCGAGGTTGACCCCACCTTCATCAACCAGTACTTCACCGTTCTCGTTGAGGAGTATGAGGCTCTCAATGTGGAGACCGACCACTTTATGAACGAGTATGAGTTTATGGCCAACAAGATGGATGGCGTGACCGATCCCGAGGCTAAGACTACCTTCGACGCACTGCTCATCAAGTCGGGTGCTGCCGATTGCAACAACCTCGAGACCATCTTCTCGGACCGTCTCAAAAACAACCCCGACGACGCTGCCCTCATCGGTAAGGTCTACCGTCTGCTGCTTCGCAACAACTGCCAGAGCGCCTTCTTCCTTGAGGTTGGTGAGAAGAACTATGCTATCAACCCCACCACCGTCGACGCTCAGATTCTGAGCCGCGCATTCGAGGCTAACAATATGTATGACAAGGCTCTCGAATATCTCCGCGCTGCTGTGGAGATGGAGACCGACCCCATCCTCAAATCGAACCTCTGCGCTCAGATCTCGGGTACCGAGCTCTCCGCAGGTGCTGCTCGTGAGGCTGCCAACTTCGCTAAGATGGCTCTCGAGTTCAATGCCGACAATGGCACCGCCTACATCTGCCTCGCACAGGCCTATGTGGATGGCGCAAACGGTTGCGACGACTTCGGTAAGCAGACCGTATTCTGGCTGGCAAGCGACCTCGTGGCTAAAGCACGCACCCTCTTCGAGGGCAACGAGAAACAGCAGGATGTGTGCAACCAGCTCCTGTCGACCTATCGCGGCTACTTCCCCAAACAGGCCGACTGCTTCTTCCGTGGTCTCCAGGATGGCGACGCCTACAATGTGAACTGCGGTTGGGTGTCGGGTGGTACCACCGTAAGAGCTGCTAAATAGTGCTCAAGAGACAACTATATAGAATGGCAATGGTAGCATCTCTCGTGGGAGGTGCTATCTTGCTGTTTTCGTGTGCGCCCGAAAAGAAGGGTGGCGAGGTCAATGTGGAGACTATGATCACCCAGCAGAGCGACTCGCTCACGATGATTTTTTCCAAAAACGGACGCAAGGAGTATCGCTTCGAAACCCCTCTGATGGAGCGCTATGAATTTGCGCGCGACCCCTATATGGAGTTCCGCTACGGAATCAATATCGTCACGTTCGATTCGCTCGGCAGAGACAACTCCAAACTCCGAGCCGACTACGCCATCTTCTACGAAAAACGCGAACTTTGGGAGACGCGCGGTAACGTTGTGGGCGAGGGCGCAGATGGTCGCAAACTCTACACGCAACAACTCTTCTGGAACCAAAAAACCGATAGGGTCTACTCCTATGTCGACAGTAAAATTGTCGACGGCGACGATGTCTTTGTGGGTGAGGGCTTCGAGTCCGACTCGGAGTTCAACGATTGGGTCTTTATGGAGAGCGAAGGCCGTATGTGGGTGGATGCGTCGCAGAGCGAAGGCGATGGCACAACCGATGGCGCCGAGAAGCCCGCAAGTGGAAAGAGTGTGAAGAGCAATTCCGCGAGCGAAGGGGTCGATGCCGATGGAGCCAAGGAGGAACCTCGTAGCATAATGGAGCGCGAGGAGCGCATCCGCAAGGAGAACCTGCTCAAGGAGAATGGACGTCGCTCGTCGCGTAGGAAAGAGCGCGAGGAGAAACCCCAGGAAATCACTCCCGGCACCGCACCTGCAGGGGCAGTTAAACCTGCAGGCAACTTAAAGGATGGGATGACCCCCATAGGCAACCCCGAGGGAGTGAAACTCGGTGGCAAGCCATCTTTGAGTGGTAGACGCAATACACCCAAAGGCGCTGATGGTGAGGTTAAAAGGCCCCGCCCGATGAAGTCGATGGAGAAGGAGTAGAGGGGGCGTGGTGCTCCGATTGCCGGCAATGGTGTGGCAAGCGGGGCAACGCATTGACAATCAGAGCGAGAGCTTGAAATAAAGGAAAAAAAGTGTGCAATAGATAAACAATGGAGAGTCTGTTGAGTGTCATAGTCATAGTGGTTGTATCGGTGGTCTTGTCGGCCTTTTTCTCCGGTATGGAGATAGCCTTCACGAGCGCCAACCGACTCCGTATGGAGCTCGACCGCAAGAGGGGAGGCGTCGTGGGACGCATCATCGAACTCTTTGCGGCCAAGCCCGGTGAGTATATCACCACGATGCTGGTGGGCAACAACATTGTGCTTGTTGTCTACTCCACATTTATGGCCCAACTGATCCATCTTCTGGCTGCCCGTATGGGTGTGGAGATGTCGGCAGATTCGGTCATTGTTGAGACCCTCATCTCCACTATTGTCATCATTCTGCTCGGTGAGTTCACCCCCAAGAGCATCTTCAAGATGCGCCCCAATGCGTTCCTCAAGGCGCTTATTCTCCCCGTCTACCTATGCTACATCCTCCTCTTCCCCATAGCCAAACTCGCCACAGCCCTCTCTTTTGGTATTCTGAGGCTTGTGGGACTGAAGGTTAGGGAGGAACACAACATCAAGAGCTTCGGTAAGCTCGACCTCGAGAACCTCATCGACGAGAGTGCCGAGAATGAGAAGGCTCAGGCCAACGACTTGAAAATCTTCCAGAATGCGCTCGATTTCTCGGATTTGAGAGTGAGGGATTGTATGGTCCCGAGGGTCGATGTGGAGGCCGTGGAGGCCACCATCTCCATCGAGGAACTCACCAATAGATTCCTCGAAACCAACTTCTCCCGACTCTTTGTGTGGGAGGAGAGCATCGACAATATTGTGGGCTACGTCACCACCAAGAGCCTCTTCCGCAAACCCTCCTCCATCAGCGAGATACTTATGCCCGTGCGCTATGTGCCGGAGACTATGCTCACTGAGAAACTGATGGGCGATATGATACGTTCGCGCCAGAGTGTTGCGGTGGTCATCGACGAGTTTGGAGGCACGGCCGGCATCATATCTCTGGAGGATGCCATTGAGGAGATTGTGGGCGAGATTGATGATGAGCACGACGAGCCGGAATTGGTGGAGAAGGTGCTCAAGGACAAACAGTGGGTGCTGTCGTGCCGCCTGGAGGTGTCGTATCTCAATGAGCGCTATGGCTTGGGACTCTCGGAGGAGGGCGAGTATGACACTTTGGCGGGCTACATCATCGACAAATATGGCGGAATCCCCACGGTTGGGACCACCATTGAGAGCGAGGGTAGGGAGATAAAAATACTCAAATCGACCTCCTCGCGCGTAGAATTGGCAAAAGTTAGGATTTTATGATGGAAGTTTAGAATAAAATCACTATATTTGAGGCCGATTTTTTGGAATCACAAAGAGAATCTAACAAACAAAACAATAAAAACTTAACTCAACGTATGGCAACATTAAATGACTTGAGGACCAAAGGCGGTTTGCTCGTAACCATAGTTATCGCACTTGGCCTCGTCGCCTTCTTGCTTGGCGACCTCTTCAGCAGCGGTAGCATCTTCGGCTCCCGCGCAAACCGCGTAGGTAAAATCAATGGCAAAAACATCGAGTATCAGGAGTATCTCGTTCAGACCGAGTATGTGAAGAACATCTACTCCTCGCTCTATGGCTCCAGCGCTTTCGACGCTGCACAGTATGACGCAATCTACAATGAGGCTTGGAACGACCTCGTGATGGCCAACGCCTTCACTCCCTCTTTCCAGAAGCTCGGTCTGACCATCAGCGACGCCGAGATCGTGGATATGATTCAGGGTGGTTTCCTCTCGCCCGTCATCACCGGCTTCTTCTCCGACCCCAACACCGGCGTCTATAGCGCCGATGTTCTCCGCAACTTCCTTGCACAGGTGGAGAGCAATCCTATGGCCTACGACCTCTGGAACTACATCAAGAAGAAAGCTGCCGAGCAGAGGTTGATCTCCAACTTCACCACCCTCGTTGGTGCAGGCTTCGTGGCAAACAATGTTGATGTTGAGAACTCTGTTGCAGCTGCCAACAAGGCTTCCAATGGTAAGATCGTGGTGAAACCCTACTACACCATCGCCGACTCCCTCATCGTTAGCCCCACCGACGCCGAGGTTAAGAAGTACTACAACGCACACAAGGAGCTCTTCCGTCAGTCGACCTCCCGCAGCGTTGAGTATGTAGTCTTCAATGTTGAGCCCTCGGAGGCCGACTTCGCAGAGGCTAAAGAGGCTGTTGAGACCCTCGCAGAGGAGTTCAAGGCTGCCGACAACGCACTCCAGTTCGCTGCAACCACCACCCACAGCTCCGTAGACAACCGCTACTATGCCGAGGATAAGATTGCAGAGGAGTACAAGGCCTACGCTTTCGGTAGGAAGAAAGGTGAGCTCTACGGTCCCGTACTCAAGGGCAACACCTACACTATGGCTCGCATCTCCGACATCCGCAATATGCCCGATGAGATTGGCGCACGCCACATCCTCCTTTCGTTCGATCAGCAGGAGCTTGCCGACAGCATCTACAACGCTCTCCGCAAGGGCGCTAAGTTCGCCGAGCTCGCTGAGAAATACTCGCTCGATGGTTCCGCACAGAACGGTGGCGACCTCGGTCGTTTCGCTCCCGAGGTTATGGTTCCCGAGTTCAGCAATGCACTCATCGACGCCAAACTCAACGAGATCGTGAAGGTGGAGAGCCAGTTTGGTATCCACGTTGCACAGCTCACCTTCCGCTCGCGTCCCGTACGCAAGGCCCAGGTGGCAACCATCACCTACGATGTTGTTGCAGGTGACGCTACCATTCAGGAGGCTGCAAACGAGGCTGCCAAGTTCATCGCCGCTGCCAACGAGAGCGACTTCGCTACCGCAGCTGCTGAGCAGGGCGTAGCAAAACGTTCCGCACGCATCCGCAACACCGACCGTGGAGTTAGCGGTTTCGACGACGCTCGCGAGCTCGTACGTTGGGCATACAACAATAAGGTAGGCAAAGTTTCGGGTGCTATGGAGATCGATGGCGACTACGTTGTTGCCACCCTTACCGACATCCGCGAGGAGGGTTACCTCCCCGTAGCAGAGGCCAAGAGCCGTATTCTCAATCAGCTCCGCAACGAGGCTAAACAGGCTTGGGTTGCAGAGCAGGTTGCAGGTGTGGCTACCATTGAGGAGGCTGCCGAGAAACTTGGTGTTGAGGTTGTAGACCTCGAGGCTGTCTATGGCAACGCCAACAATGTTGTGGGTGTTGGTCCCGATATGAAGCTCGTTGGTGCTTTGGCCGCAGCTGAGGAGGGTGTTCTCTCCGCTCCCGTTGCAGGTAACTACGGTGTTTATGTCTTCTCCGTTACCGAGCGCACTACCGCCGAGAACGCTACTGTTGAGGCAGAGAAGGTTCGCCTCGACTCCTATCAGCTCTACTACCTCAATGAGCGCATCGACCAGGCTTTGAGCGAGGGCGCAGAGATTGAGGACAACCGCGTGAAGTTCTTCTAATAGAGGATAATAGCACACGATAATGTGGGCGATTCCCGAGTGGAGTCGCCCACTTTTTTTGTTCCTGCCGCCAGCGTTATATCTGCGCTTGCCCCACCCAACTTCTTTGCACTTGCCCCCGCCTTTTTAATCCGCGCTTGCTCTTGCCTCAATTCTTTGCCTTTGCCCCGCTTGTAATCCGCGCCTACCTCCACCCATTTTCGTTGCCATTGTTCCTGCCTTTAATTTGCACCTACCTCCACCATTTTAGTTGCCCCTGCCACCGCTTTTTATCCGCGTTGCTCTGCTTCTGATGTGCCTGCTCATTTGCCAGCAGTTTGCCACCTCCCACTTTTTGCCATTGCCGCCCGTGTTATATCCGCGCTTGCCCCTCCCTAATCTCTCTAACCTCCCTACCTTCCCTAACCTCCCTTCCCCCCCCCAATCGAGCACAAACAAAAGAGAGCGCCTTGCAAACTCTGCAAGGCGCTCTCTTTTGAGCTGTCTGGGGGAGGGCCGAAAACCCTCCAATCACAGACTATTTGCTCTCCACAACGTCGGTGTCGCTGTTGAGCAGAAGCTGATATTTCATATAACCGCCACCCGAGGAGCAGTATTTGGTGAGAATGGCGGTGATGTCTACGATGGCACCATCCTTGGGGATGGGGTTGAGCGCAAAGCGCGAGTAGCCGCTGGTGCGGATGATGAAGGGGTAGGCATCCGAGTAGGCAAAGAGCGCTGAGCCGTAGTAGGAGTTGCTCACGCCGTTCTCGTCGTAGTAGCTGTAGGCCCAAGTTGCAGGCAGACCATCGGGATAGTCGGGGTTCTGCTTATACTCGCCGAAGACATAGTTGTTGTAGACGCCGTTGATGTTCTCGAGGAACGAGGGGAAGCGGTCGCTGCCGGAGTAGCTGTTGTGGTTCACGGTGCCCCAAATGCTCTCGATGCCCTCGAAGCGGCAGAGGGTGCCGAGATACTTCTTGTCGTCGGCAAGGATGGAGGCCACGTTCGATGCATTCACAACGAGGGTGTCGGCGGCAGTGAGTCCCTCCACGGGGCCGCAAATCATCTTCTCGTCGATGATGGTCTGGATGTCGATGTAGCCATTGGAGTAGCTCGACTCGCTCGACTTGCCGCCGAGGGAGAGCATCCAACGGTAGTTGCCCAACTCCAACTCGTCGCATTTGACGTAGACAATCTGGCCGGGCTTGTAGATGGTGTAGAGCGAGCCTTTGCCCACCTTCACCTCGATGCCACCTGCCTCGGGACCTGTGGCGTCCTGAAGATAGATGGAACGATAGGTGTTGCCGAGCTCGTCGGAACTGATGACCTTGGTTTTGATGGCCACCTTGTCGGTGATGGTGAACGACTTGACGAGCGAGGCGGGTGCGGGGGTGGAGTTGTAGAAGTAGCGCTCCTTGAGTTCATTGACGGGGATGATGGTGTAGCCGTCGTTGATGATATCCTGCTCGGTTGCGGGCTCGAAGCGTGGTGCGTCGTCCCACTGTTTCTCGCACGAGGTGAGTGCCACGAGCGCGAGAACTGCGATGATGATATAGTTTTTCATATCTCTTTCTTGTGTTGAGAGGGTTTAGAAACGGAAGTAGATATTGAGGTAGTAGTTGGTGCCGTAGAGGTAGAAGTACTTGGAGTCGAAACGGCTGTAGCGAGTACCGGTGGTGGTCTCATACTCGTCGTCCGAGAAGAGCCTCATCTGCTCGAAACCGCCTGTGCGGCAGATGGTGTTGGTGAGGTTCTTGATCTCCAGGCTGAAGCCGAACTGGTTGCTACCCACATACCAAGTCTTGCCAATGGAGGCGTTGACTACGATTGCGGGGTTGAATTTCTCCTGTGCGGTGAGGGCGCGGATGTTCTCGGCCTCGCCGTCGAAGGCTGCAATGTTGATGATATCCTCCACGGTGCCCTCGAAGTAGCGGTCTATAAGTTTGTCGTCGATACGTCCACCCATAGCGCCGAGTGTGCGGTAGAGGGGGTTCATCGAGAGATACATATTGTCGAAGTACTCTGCGTCCACCGAGAGATAGATGTTGTTGCTGGTGCGGTAGTTGAGGCCCACGTTGATGGCGGTCTGGGGGGTGCTCTCAATCTTCATACCCTTCCAATAGACCCTTTCGTTCTCCACGAGGATTGCTGCGGTGTTGTCGCGAGTCTGGGTGAAGTAGGGGTTGGAGGTGTAGGTGTAGTCGCCGATGCTGGCTGCGGCCGAGAAGCTGAGGTCGGCGGTGATGGGCACTTTCAAGCCCAACTCAAGACCGTAGTAGCGGCTGTCGATGCCCGAGAGCGACATGTTGGAGAATGCGGCCCACACGTCGTCGTAGAAGCTGATGAGCTTCGACTGGTCCTTGATGGAGGTGTAGTAGACCGAGGCGCGCAACTGCATCCAGGGGGCCTTGAAGTTGTAGGCGGCGTCGAAGCTGAGCACCTTCTCGGTGTCGAGACCGGGGGCGATGGTGTTGCGAGTGCGGGGCGAGACGAATGCGTCCTGGAAGTAGGGTGCATTCTGCTGTGCCACAACTGAGAGCTGGATGCTATTGGCACCATTGGGCTCATAGACGTAGTTACCCTTGAGGTTGTAGCCGAAGAAGTTGAGGTGCTTGCTCTCGCCGAAGGAGTCGTCGGCAAAGAGACCCTTGCGGTAGAGACCCTCGCGGTAGAAGTTGGTGTAGGAGAGCTCACCTGCGAGTGCGAGGCGGTAGAGGCCAAAGCGGAGGTTGTAGGCACCCCAGAGTTTACCCACAGTGGAGTGGGCATAGTAGTCGTAGCCATATTTGTCGCCCTCGCGCACGATGTAGTTGTCGGAGCGGTTGAGGTCGTTGAGGCTCTTGGTGCGCTCCTCCGAGGCGTGGATGTCGCGCTCGGCGAAGTTGTCGATGTTCACCCAGTAGTCACCACCGAGGAGGTCCTTGATGGAGGTGTAGTACTCGGTGCGGTTGCGGCGGAAGTCCACACCACCCACAATGTTCTGACGCTGCGAGATGGTGTATTCGCCCTGCAACTTGAGTCTCAGGTCGCGCTGGTCGGTGTGGCGCTCGGAGATGATGTAGCGCGAGCGGTTCTGACCCTGCACGCTCTCCTCCAGACCGGTGCCCTCATAGTTGAGGGTGGGGCGGTCGCCACTTGCGGCGTTGGAGTTGTAGTTGACGTTGTAGAGTTTGTCGAAGTCGATGTACATCATCTTCTCCCTGTTCTCCTTCCAAGCCTGTGTGAGGAGAGCCTGATGACCGGGGTCACCCTTGGCATACCAATAGCTGGGCAGGTTGCGATAGTAGTCGGGACGGGGGTCGGCGGCGCTGTTCCAGTCGAGAGCCGAGTAGCCGTTCTGACCGAAGCGGAAGGATGCTGCGGCGGTGATGCGGAGTTTGTCGGTGGGGTTGAAGAAGTAGTTGAGCATAGCCACGGGCTCGTGGTAGCTTCTCACACGGGCATTGCGGAGTTTACCGTTCTGCATACCCACGTTGGGGTTGTACCAATAGCTGTCTGCCAACGAGTAGGCCTCCTGAGTTGCTGCCATCTGTGCGCCCCTCTGGGTGGGCACACCAAAGAAGGTGAAGGCGAGCTGGTGGCGCTCATTGAATCGTTTCTCGGCGGAGAGGAAGTAGGCCCAAGCGTTGTAGGTCACACCCTCGACGAAGTCGTTGCCGCCAATGCGGCCCGAGATGCTGGCTGCGTAGGCCCAACCGTTGTCCTGCATACCGCTGGTGTAGGTGGCCATCACGCGGTGGCGATAGCTGCCGCTGGAGGTCACGAAGCCGGTGCGGAAGCCCTGACGCATCTGCGAGGCGCGTGCAAGGATGTTGGTGGTGCCGTTGATGCCGCCCACGCCGCTGGTACCCACCGAGGTGGCGTAGGTCGACTCTTGGTTGCGGGTGGCCTCGTTCAGGCCGCTCCACAACGACCAGGTGCCGTTGCCGCTGTTGGCGTCGGTCATCTCCACGCCGTTGAGGTAGATGATCTCGGTGTTCTGGTCGTAACCGCGGGTGCGGAACCTCAGTGCGCCGAACTTGTAGCCTGCGATGTTGTTGAACACATCCTTCGAGGCGCTGAGCGACACGGGGGTCGACTGCGAGTCGTTGGAGATGTCGCTATCGAACTCTGCAAAGGCGCCGTCGTCGAGCAGGAAGTCGTTGACTGCCATTGCGTCGGGGGCCAAGGTGATGTAGTTGAGCTCTTTGAACTCCCTGTCCACCTTCACGTTGATGGTGGAGAACTGGAAGCCTGTGGCGGTGATTTCGAGGGTCACCTGACCATAGGGGATGTTGTCGAAGGTGAAGATACCCTCTTGGTCGGTCTGGAGTGTTTCATCGGTGAGGCCTTCGCATTTGAGGGTGACGGTAGCCATCTCAATGGCCTCGCGGCCCTGACGGGATACAACCTTACCGGTGATAGCACCCACTTTCACTTGTGCAGATGCGCCAACCACGGCTGCTGCAACAAGCAGAAGGGAGATAATCAGTCGTTTCATATTGTTCTTATAGTGTGATTATTGTTTTTTTGTCTGAGGTAGTTGTGTTCCTGGGGTCTACTTGGCGATGAAGATGTAGACGGGAAGGTGGTCGGACCATCCGTTCTGGAAGTTGTTGCCCACATAGGTACGCAGGGGGTAGCCCTTATATTGGCCCTCCTTCTGGAAGAGGAAGTCGGCCTTGAAGATGTTGCCATAGTACTTTGCGCCGCTGGGTTTCCAGAGTTGGAGTGTGCCTTTGGGAGCATTGGCCACGTTGGAGCTCACGACGATGTTGTCGAAGAGGTTCCAGAGGTCGTTGTAGACGAGGGTGCCGTAGCCATCCTTGTGCATCTGCCAATAGGGGTTGAAGAGGTCCATCTCCTCGAGTTTGTTTTTCTTGAGTTTGGCACCGAGGTCCTCCGACACGCTCTTGTCGCCGGGGTCGTCGTTGAAGTCACCCATCACGAAGATTTTGGTTGCGGGTTTGGCGGTGCGAACGGAGTCGCAGATACCCTTGATTTGTGCTGCCAGACCCTCGCGGAGGAATGCCGAGGAGCTCTGACCGCCTCTGCGGCTGGGCCAGTGGCTCACCAGGAAGAAGCAATCCTCGCCGTCGATTTTGCCCCACATAGTGAGCAAGTCGCGGGTGCGGAAGTTGGCCCTTGCACCGGGGATGTTGGCTTTGATCGACTCGCTACCCTCATATTTGAATTGGTCGGGGCGGTAGAAGAAGGCCACATCCACGCCACGGGCATCGGGACCATCGTAGTGGCAGATCTGGTAGTTGGCGGGGAGGAGTTTGGGCATCGAGGCGATATCCTCGAGTACATTGCGGTTTTCCACCTCGCTCACGCCGATGACGGTGGGGTAGGCTTTGTTGCTCTGTGCCACCGAGTAGAAGAGACGCTCGAGGTTGTCGAGTTTTTTGTGGTACTTGGCAGAGTTCCACTCCTTCACACCTGTGGGGATGAACTCTGTGTCGTAGATTGTGGGGTCCTGGATGGTGTCGAAGAGGTTCTCCACATTGTAGAACAAGACGGTGTAGCGTTTGCTCTGAGCAGCGGCGGAGCCTATGGAGAGGACCATTGCCGCCAAGAGAGTGAGTACGAAAATGTTGCGCTTCATATAGTTGTGCATTTTGATTTGTCCGTTTGTGAATTGCCTATAGGCCCCAATCGCTTGGGTTGTAGGTCTCTTTGGGTGCGTTGGGCACATTGGGGAAGAAGGTGTGACCGGTCATCTCCTCCAGCTCGGCCACGCTCATCATCATTCCGCGGTGGGGTTTGACCTTGTGCTGCGAGGAGTTGTGCTCCACCATAAAGACCACGCACTTGAGCTCGTTCTCCGAGCAGTTCACCACCCATTTGCCGCTGTTGCCGCTCTTGGTGCGGAGGAGCACTTTGTAGTAGTGGGTGGGGATGACGGTGCCGCTCGAGGTGGTGTTCTTATTCTCCCAATAGCAACCATTGACCATATAGAGGGTGTCGGCGCAGAGGAGGCCGTCGCAATACTCCTCGAGGTTGTTCCACACACCGCCGCCGGTGTTGAATCCGTCGGAGAGTTGGGGGGCGATGTTGGAGTAGTAGAAGGCCTGCACGTTGGCACCGCGGCTCACCAGACGGTCGGCACTTCCGAGCATATGGCCTCGGGTGTAGCCACTGCGCTTGTGGACCTGGATGCTGGAGGGAATTTCGGGGTCGGGTGCGTAGGCGTCGCTGCGGGAGGTGTTTTTGGCGGTGTAGTAGGAGTGCATAGGCGAGGCCACCCACACGGGGCAACCGAGCTCCTCCGAGTAGCACACTGCGAAGTTGCGGACTTTGCCACCAGCCACATCGGGAATCATATGGTAGGCATAGTAGTAGTCGCTGTTCTCCTCTTCGGTGGGAAGTTCTGCCCAGCCGGCATATTTGGCACCGCTGTCGGTGTTGCCACCATCATCGTTGCCGCCGTCGTCATTGCCACCGTCGTCATTGCCACCATCGTCGTTGCCACTGTCGTCGTTGCCACCATCGTCGTTGCCACCGTCGTCGTTGCCACTCTCTGTGCCCTTCTGGGTGAGCAGGATGGCGAAGGAGGCAGTCTCACCGGGATTTTTGGGCGAGACGCTGATGCGGGTGCTACGGCTCGCGGAGGAGGTGTTGGGCTCTATGGTGCAGAGTACACCGGCCGAGCCACTATACTCGTTGGCGTCGAACTTCAGCCAATCGGCCGTTGCGTCGATGGTCCAAGTGGTGTTGCTGTAGATGTTGATGACGATGGTTGTGCCCTTGGCGGCCACGGTGGTGGATGCAAAGGGGGTGAGCAGGTAGCTCTTTTCCGCCTCGGGCTTCTCCTCGCATCCGCTCATCATCAGCAGGCCTATGAGCGCCATAATGATGCCTAATCTCTTCATTGTCTTGTTTTTCGGATTTATGTGTGGTTGTTTTGTTGATTTCAATGGTTGGGTGGGGGGCTATTGGAGTCGCCAATAGAGATTGTCGGTCTTGCTCTCCACTCGTGCTTCGATGGCGTCGTCGAGTCCCACGAAGAAGTCCAGTCCCGTCAGCTCCTCCAGCTCGTCGATGGTCATCACATCATTGAGTGTGGCCACTCCTGTGGCTGCTTTGTGGGGCAACCAGATGGCTATGGCTTGGTAGGTGGAGGGTTTGCGATATTGGAGCAGGGCTTTGTAGTAGTAGTTGGGGATGGCCACCTGCTTGCTGCTGTCGCTCTTGCAGTAGGTGTATTTCACCTCCTCGCCGCCACCTGCGGTCTGCACCACTGCACCCGTGACCACATAGAGGGTGTCGCATCCGTAGGCCCAATCGCGCACCTGATTCTCGATGCCTGCCCACTTCTTTTGATTGAGACCCGAGAGCTGTGGGGTCATATTGGTGGGGTAGAAGGTTTGACGGTTGTCGTCGTTGGAGCCGAGACGCGATGCGGAGGGGAGCATATGGCCGCGGTCGTAGGAGCCCTGATAGGAGTATTTCATATAGAGTTGCTTCTCCTCGGGGATGTTGGGGTCCAAGATTCCCCAATCGTTGGTGCGTATACCGATGCCATCCATATTGCCGCTGCAGAGGGGGTAGGCCACCCAGAGGGGGAGGTAGTAGTCGGCATCGTAGTAGACGGAGAAACTGCGCTCGCGGTTACCCGTCGAGGGGAGCATATGGCGCGAGTGGTAGTAGCGCTCGTTGTCCACCGCAAAGGCGGGGAGCTCGAGCCATCCGCTCAGATCGCCGGCGTCGGTGCTGTATTTGGAGCGCTGCGTGACGCTAAGACTCTTGCGCGAGGAGGCAAAGGAGATGGTGAGGATGAGCGAACGCTCCTCCTCGAGTGTGTTGGCGCCGAAGGAGAGGAGCACATTGGCGCTACCTTCGCCACTGCTCTTGCTGGGCCTACACCAATCGGCCACACCCTCGAGGGAGGTGTACTCTATCGAGAGGCTCCACTTCTCCTCGGTGGAGATGGAGAGGAAGGCCTGCTTCACATCTGCACCGATGACCTCACCGAGGTTGAGCTCCACATTGTTGGGCATAATGGGGTGGAAGGGTGTGCAGGAGTTGCCGACGAGGGTCAGCAGCGCGGCGAGGAGTATGGTTGCAAGTCGGAGCATTGTGTTGTCGTTGTTGTTTGCGGTGTTGCTATTTTGGTTGCTTGTCCATCCAATTGGATGTGCATATTGGGGCGTAAAGGTACGCATTTATTTTTGATTTGCGCACGCGCGCGCACGTAAACGTGCAATTGGAGGGTAAATAATGGCATAAAAAACCCACCGTCGGTAGTAGACGGTGGGTTTTTCCTATCGGCGGAGTCGTTTTTGCTCCGCAATGTGTGGTCTGTTGTCGACTACTGTGCTGCGGTCCACATTACATCCCAAATCGAAACGCGGTCCTTGTTACCTGCAAGTTGCGAGGGGCAGTTGTTGGTGAATACGATCTGGAAGTCACCTGCAATGTTGATCTCCTCCTCGAAGCTCTGTACCTCATATTTCGCGCAGGAGGTCTTGACATTGATGGTCTTCACGGCCTCGCCGTTCTGCATAATGGTCACGTCAATATCCACACCATTCTTGTCGGTGAAGGCAAGACCGTAGGTGAATTTGAGTTTGCCAATACCGCCATTGAGTACGGGCGAGGTGATAGAACCAATCTTGTCGGTACCACCTGCGATGCAGAATGCGCGGGTGTTGGGGTCGCTGCCGAGGAGGCTGGGAAGCACGGGGTTGGCATCGTTGGGGCCACCCGACTGAACGGCACAGAACTTACCCACCCAACCTGCGGTGGTGGTGCGATCAGTGTAGGAGGAGTTGTGTGCAACGGTAGCAAAGTCGTCGCGACCAGCCCATTCGCCAAGCTCGGGCTTATCGGGGTCGGGCTCGGGCTCGGTGGTGCCACCGCCCTCGCCCTGCTCGCCAAAGCGGGCGCCGGTGAGGCCTGCGTAGTCGGAGTTCTGACCGAAGATAATCTGAACGGTACCCTTGTTGTAGCCGGCGATACCCTTGATGGTACCCGAACCCTGTGCTACGGTTGCGCTGCCATAGGTGGCATATTTCGACGAGAATACCACAAAGTTGTTGCCATTGGCATCCTCAATGCCGATGGAGGTGTGCATACCATCCATTACCCAAGTCTTGGCAAGGTCGGCAGCTACAACCTGAACACCCTCGAGAGCTACATACTGACCCTCATACTTGTTGGCAAGGAAGTCGGCCATCGAAACGGTCTTGGCCTCCACAGCGTTGCCGCTCGAAATCTTGGTGATCTTCTCCAGTGCGAGACCGCTGATCTGGATGGCATCGTTGTAGGTGCCCACGGTTGCGCCGCTGAGGTCAATCTGCACCTTGTCGCCGAATGCGAAAGTGTGGTTTGCAGCGAGGTAGAACTGAAGACCTGCGGTGGCGTCCTGAACATACAGACCCTTCTTCGAGGTGAGGTTGTTGAGGTCCATATTGGAGATCACCACACCCTCGATGGTGGCGTTGGAGATGGTTGCACCCTCACCCATAGCCAAGATGTCGGCAATGTTGGTGATGCCGGGAGTGGGATCGGGAGTGGGATCGGGCTCGGGATCGGGCTCGGTGGTGCCGCCGCCGGTGTTGCCGCCCTCGCCGTTTGCCTCGTCGGTGAGTTTCACACCGAAGAAGATGGCGCGGGTAGCGTAGTCGGAGGTGGCTGCGCAGTCAAATGCTGCGTTGCTCGAGAACTCGATTACGTCGGTGGCTGCGAGGCCGCTGAGCAGAATCGAGTAGTGGTCGCTGTCGGATACGGTGATGGTGTAGGGAGGATTCTGTGCTGCACCATCGTTGGCCTTGATGGGCTGAGCGATAGCCTCGCCACCGTTTACGCGGAAGTAGATGGTCTGGTCGCCACCTGCACCCCAAGCTACAGCGTAGAAGTTGAGATATTTGTCGCCCGAAACGCCAATGGCTTTCGAGGTGAACTTACCCTGCTGTTTGCTCTTGCCGAGTTTGAAACCGGTGGCAGTCTGACCATTAACTTTGGAGTCGTTGCCGAGGGTGTAGACAGCGTTGGTGGAGTTGTCGGCAGCCTGCACGAAGGGGCTGTCGGAAACAAACTCACCATTGCCAGCTACGGGAGGCTCGGGCTCGGTGGTGCCGCCGCCCTCACCATCGGTGTGCGAGATGTAGAGAGCGTTTTTGATCTCGTGTTTGTTGCCCTGCTCGTAGAAGAAATACTTACCCTGAACGGTGATAACATCGCCTGCGTTCAGACCTTTGGCTGCCCAATCGATGGTGGCACCTGTGTTGTCAACAAGGCCATAAATGTAGATGCTGCCGCTCTCGTCCACGAGGTCGAAGTTGCCGTACTGAGTGTTGATGCTACCGCTAATGGTACCGGTAAGCTGATAGGTGGTTGCAGTGTCTGCCTTCTCTATGAACTCTGCAACGGAGATAGCCTGTGCATTGGGGTCGGGCTCGGTAGTACCACCACCGGTGTTGTCGCCGCCGGTGTTGCCACCCTCGATTGCGCCGCCTGCCGAGAGGTCAATCTCTGCGCCGCCGCCACCTGCGGTGAGCTTCACATCGTCGAGTGCGTAGGCTGCACCCACGGATGCGGTGAAGTAGAGCGAGATGGTCTCGGGCACCTCTTTGAGGTTGAACTGCGAGGTTGCGATGTTCCATTTGCCGTTGAGGTTTACGCCCTCGAGGAAGGAGTAGCTGAGCTCGGTCCACTTCTCGCCGTCGCCGCTGATGTACACCTTGAACTCGTTGTTGTTGAAGGTGTTGTCGGTGGCGTTGTACTCATAGCGCTCGGTACCGAACGAGAGGGTGAGTGCGTTGCCCTCGAGCTCTGCGAGCGAGATGTCGCTGATGGTGAAGTTGGTGGGGGCAGTGCCGAACCAGAGGTAGTTCACGCCGCTACCCTCGTAGTTGGAGTGGGTTCCACCCGAACCGTTGGAGGAGTTGCTACGAACGGTGAGTTTGGTACCGGTGTAGCTTACGCCTGCCTGATTCTCGGGGGTGGGGTTGCAGAATGCGCGACCCGTGTCGCCGTCCATATAGGTGTCCCAACCACTGGAGCCTTTCTGTGCCTGGCCGCCCTTGTCGAAGTTGTCGTAGTAGAGAACATCGCCGAGGGCCACCTGACCTTTGCCGGCCTGGGCTACGGTGATGGAGAGCTCGGTCTTATCCATCGAGATTTTGATGGTCTCGTTGCGAGCCTCGCCATCGTTGGGGGCTGCGGTGATGATAGCCTGAACCACGGTCTCCACCATATCGGGGTTGGAGTAGCTCAGGGGGGTGATGCCGAACCAATCGGCCTGCGAGTTGATGTTCCAACTGCGGGTTGCTTTGATGACAAATTTCTGCTCGCCGCCCTCCTCGGGGAAGTTGATGGAGGTCAGGGCCACGCCATCCTCGGTGGTCACGCTAATCTCGGGCAGAGTGTACTCGGGACCATTGGGAACGCAGCTGTTCATCAGCAGGGCCAGAGGCGCTGCAAGAAACAAAAGCAATCTTTTGATGTTCATAATTTTTTGTGTGTTGTTTGTTGTGAAAAATGTGTGTATAGTGTTGTTTTTTCTTACTCGTTGGCTCATTGCCCGACCTTAAGGTCGGCATTTCGCGCGTGTGCATTTGGCGCAAAATTATCTATTTTTCCTGTCTCTGCAAACTTTTTTGTCAATCTTTCGCTCTCGGTTCCCTTTTTTTGCGTTGGGGGTAGGTGGAGTCGGAGTTTTTTCTTACTTTTGTAAGTTATGACACTCTCGAAAGTTTACACTCTCATCCCGCCCGAACGTCGCCGACGACTGCCCCGAGTTCTTCTCTCGGCGCTTCTCTCGGCGTTGCTCGACCTTGTGGGTATTGCGGCACTCGTTTCGGTGTTGCTGCTTGTGCTCGACGAGAACGTCATCCGCACCAATGGGCTCTTTGCGTCACTCTACGACTCTCTCGGCTTTGGCTCCGAGGGGGCTTTCATCGTGGCTGTGTGCTTGGCGGTGTTGGCGGTGATTGTCCTCAAGGCGGTGGCGGGTGTGGCCCTCCAGCAATATCGCTCGCGCTTTATGCTGCTGCTGTTTGCCGACCTTTCGAGGAGTATGTATGAGAGCTATCTCTCTCGGGGACTGCTGTTTGTGCGCTCCCACCACACCACCAAGCTCGTCAACGACGTCAATGCTGTCTGCCACCGCTTTGCCTCGGGCGTGGTGAGCTCGCTGCTGGTGATTCTCACGGAGGTGGTTGTTGTAGCGGTGTTGCTTGTGGCCCTCTCGCTCTACAATCCTATGATTGTCCTCCTTGCTGCTGCGGTTTTCATTCCCGTGTCGCTCATCTACTCGCGCCTGATTCGCAAGCGTATGGCCGAGAACGGAAAGGAGGAAAACCGACTCCAAGTGGCACAAAATAAGACTATGTTTGAGGCGCTCCGAGGCTATGCCGACATTGAGATTGCGGGTGCCAAGCCCTCCATCGCGAGTCGCTTTGCCGCTGGGCTCGAGTCGTTGCGCCACTATTCGCTGAGGGCCTCGAGGATGCGTAGTGCTTCGGGCTATGTGGCTGAGTTTGCGCTGGTTCTGGGCGTGGTGGCGGTGATTGTGTTGGGCATCTCTATGGGCCACTCGGTGGCTTCGCTCAAGCTCTTCCTGGGCGTCTTTGCCGTGGCGGCCTACCGCATCGTTCCCTCCATAAGTCGCATCGTGGGTGCCTCCACCGAATATAGGCGCACGAGCTATGTTGTGGACATCCTCTCCGACGAGCTGGCTGTGCCCACCCACCAGAGTCCCACTACATCCGAACGACTCCCCTTCGACTCCTCCATAGAGCTCTCCCACGTCTGGTTTGCCTATGGCGATGTGGAGGTGCTGAGCGACTTCTCGCTCCTTGTTCGCAAGGGTGAACGCATTGGTATTCAGGGCGAATCGGGCCGAGGTAAGACCACGCTCTTCAACCTTTTGGCGGGCCTGTTTGTCCCCAATGACGGTAGCCTGAAGGTGGACGGAGTGGCTGTGGAGAGCCCTCTGCAGCGACGTATGTGGCAGAACAATCTGGCCTATGTCTCGCAGGATATATTCCTCCCCGACCAGACCATTGCCGAGAACATCGCACTCGGTGTGGCAAGGGAGGCGATTGATAATGACCGACTTATGAAGGCTATTGAGGCAGCCCGCTTGGGCGATTTTGTGGCCTCGCTACCATCGGGTGTCGACACCATCACGGGTGAAGCGGGATGTAGGCTCTCGGGCGGACAGCGTCAGCGCATTGGCATTGCGCGTGCTCTCTACAAGGAGGCCTCGGTGCTTATGTTCGACGAGGCGACCTCCTCGCTCGATGAGAAGACCGAGCGTGAGGTGGTCGATGCGGTGGTTGGGCTCTCCGAGGCCAATCGCGATCTCACCATTCTCTTCATCTCCCACAACCACAAGACCCTCGAGTTTTGCGACAGAATCGTAACCCTCTAAACCATCCGATTATGAGCCCCAAGAAAACCATTCCCAACGCCATCTTTTTCGCCTCGGTGGAGGAGATTATTGCCGAGGGTAGGAGTGTGGAGATGGTTGTCAGGGGGGTGAGTATGCGACCCTTTTTGCGCGATGGCAAGGATGTGGTGGTGCTCTCGCCGCTACCTGCCGAGGGGGTGAGTGTGGGGATGGTGGTGCTGTTTCGCCACCGTGGGAGCCACGTTCTCCACAGGCTCGTTGCGATTGGGCCCGAGGGGCTGATTTTCGAGGGCGACGGCAACTACCGCCTGCAGGAGAGGGCCACTGCCGACAGCGTTGTTGCCTATGTGTCGGAGGTGCGAAAGAGTGGTGGTAGAGTGCTTGCCTACAACTCTTTGGCGTGGCGCGTGTGGAGCGCAGTGTGCCTCTGCCGCAAGTGCCTCAGGAGGGTGGCTATAGATGTGAAACGAACAATAAAACGATAGGATAATGAGACTGAAAAGTGACTATAAAGTGCGACGAATTGCGGGCGAGAGCGTCATCGTCCGTATGGGTGAGCAGAACGTGAGGATGACAAGCATCATCTCGCTCAACCCCACCAGCGAATGGCTCTGGCAGCAACTCTCCAATCAGGAGTTCGACGCCGAGAAGGTGGCCGACTTGCTCACCTCGGAGTATGAGGTGGAGCGCGAGGTGGCCCTGGGCGATGCTGCCAAGTGGATTGAGATGCTCCGCAAGGCCAATCTTGTGGAGGAGTAGAGGCTCCCTCCCACTACTGAGTTGAACTTTACCTCTCCGAGATAGAAAATGGTACGTTTTAGAGTTGCAGAACACGACTTTGAGTTGACTATGGGGGCTATGTGTCGCCCCGTGCCGGTGCCCCGCAATTTCCGCGTCTTTATGGTGGAGGGCGCCGAGGATGGCGAGCCCCTCTTCAGGGTGAGGCTCGATAGCCCCGTGGAGCCGCGTGTGGATGAGCCGCTGGTAAGGTTGGACTACGAACTCACCGTGGGCGACTGCACCCTCTGTGTCTACCCCGACGAATATCGACTCACGATTCGTTCGGCGGGTGAGTGTACCATTGTCTGCCCCTTTGTGGAGGCGGGTGAGGTGGCCCACTACTACTCCGACATCCTCGCCGAGGGTCACAAGCCCAATAGTGTGATGTTCGACCACGCACTCTGTTTTGCCTACTCCTTTGCCACGCTGCCCCACAAGACCCTGCTCATCCACTCCTCGGTGGTGATGAAGGATGGCAGGGCGGTGATGTGTCTCGGCGAGAGCGGCACGGGTAAGAGCACCCACACGCGCTTGTGGCTCGAAAATATCCCCCACACCGAACGACTCAACGACGATGGTCCCGTGGTGAGGGCGATGGAGGATGGTAGGGTGGTGGTCTACGGCTCGCCCTGGAGTGGCAAGGGTGCAGTCTATCGCAACGAGGGTTGCCCCGTGGTGGCATTCTTGCGACTCTCTCAGGCACCCGAAAACCGCATCAAGCCTCTCCGCTCGCTTGCAGCCTTCGGTGCGCTGCTTCCATCCACTTTGCCTACCCTACAAAAAGAGGAGAGAACCCTCGACCAGATTTGCGGGGCTCTCTCCGATATGATTGGCTCTGTGCCCACCTACGCATTGGCGTGTTTGCCCGATGCGGCGGCGGCCCAATTGAGCTACGAAACGATTTTTGCTGCCTTGGGATAGAGGTAGCGACGGATGCTCCTCTTGGGGGTTTTCTCAAACTCTGCAGCGCAGACTTTGATGGTTGCAACCCTCTCGTAGGGAGCCACTAAGGTGTTGAGCTTCTTGAGGTTTTCGTTCATCAACTCCTTGATTTGGGTGGTGCTCCATCCATTCTTTTGTGCCATCTCATAGTTGGGCACAACGAGCGCCACCAACTTACCCTCCTCTTCTACGATAAGCGACTCCACCACAGCCTCGAGGTTGTTGAGCTTGGCCTCAATCTCCTCGGGGTAGATGTTCTGACCGTTGTTGGAGAGAATCATTGTCTTGCAGCGGCCACGAATGAAGCAGTTGGTGGCTGCATCCACCACGCCCATATCGCCGGTGTGGAACCAACCCTCTTTGTCGAATACGGCCTCGGTGGCGGTGGGGTTCTTGTAGTAGCCCGCGGTGACATTGTCGCCACGCACACAGATCTCACCGGGGATGTTGTAGGGGTCGGCCGAGTCGATCTTCATCTCCATACCGGGAACGAGCTTGCCACACGAGAGCGACTTATATTCGCTGTGGTGGGCATAGCAAATCAGGGGAGCACACTCGGTCATACCGTAACCCACAGTGTAGGGCAGGCCAATCTTCTTGAGCAACTTCTCCACGTCGCTATTGAGCGCTGCACCACCCATAATGAGCTCGGTGAGGGCGCCACCAAAGGCATCCATCAGCTGGGTGCGTACCTTCTTGTAGATAACCTTGTTGAGCAGAGGAATCTTGATGAGGGTCTTGATGGGCTGTTTCTCGAGGGTGGGCACCACCTTACCCTTGATGATTTTCTCCACCAGCAGGGGTACGGTGAGCAACAAGTCGGGCTTCACATCCTTGAGTGCCTTGAGCAGGATGGGTGCTGCGGGGAGCTTGCCAAGGAGGGTGATGTGGGAGCCGGTGGCCAGAGGGGTGAGCATATCGAATGCACAGCCAAAGGCGTGGGCCAAGGGCAGAATGCCCAACACGCGCGAGCCCTTGTAGTGGAACTTATATTTGATTGCAAAAACGACGTTGGAGGTGATGTTGTCCACGGTGAGCATCACACCCTTGCTCAGACCCGTTGTGCCGGAGGTGTAGGAGATGATGAATACCTGTTTGCCCTCCACCTCGGGGTAGATGATGTCGTTGGTGGTGAAGCCTTTGGGGTAGCGCTCGGCGAAGAGTTGCTCCACGTTGTTCATAATGGGAGCGATGCTACCCTCGGTGCGCTCCCAGAGCACCTCTTTCGACTCGTAGTTCACCACAGCCTCCAGCTGCTCAAACTTCTCCACGTCGATCTTCTCCCACACATCCTGACTCATAAAGAGCAGGCGGCTGTCGGAGTGGTTCACGATGTTGGTGGCGTCGATGGGGTTGAAGTCCTGCAAGATGGGGACGATGACACAACCATAGGTGATGGTGGCCACATAGGCGGTAACCCACATTGGGGTGTTGCGACCGATGAGGGCTATTTTGTCACCTGCCTTGATGCCATATTTCTCGAATACGAGGTGGTATTTTGCCACCAATTGAGCCAAGTCGAGGTAGGTGAGTGTGGTTTTTTTGAAGTAGTCGGTGAGTGCGGGGAGTTCGGCGTTGGAGCGGAAACTCTCCTGATACATCCTGATGAGATTGTCTTGTACCATTTGCTGCAAATATGTTCTTGTGTTCTTGAATTTTGTTCTTCTCTTACTCTGGTCCCGATGGGCCATTTCATAAGCAGTGCGAAAGTAAGTCCAAAGTTGGAGTTATCCTCGTTTTGCTCTCAAAATGGTCCGCCATCCAACCGTGCCAAAAGCTTGCTGTGGTACAAAATAGAAACGCCCCAAAGCACTGAACTTTGGGGCGTTGGTCTATGGTTTATGGCATCCTATTTCTACGATGCCCAATATGCAATTCCTTACTGTTTGGGGAACTTGCGGGGTTTCACCATATTCTCGGGTTTGAGAAGGTTGTCGAGCTCCTCGCGGCTCATAAGATTCCTCTCCAGAACCAGGTCGTAGATACCCTTGCCGGTCTCGAGAGCCTCTTTGGCCAACGAAGTGGAGGTCTCATAGCCAATGTAGGGGTTGAGTGCGGTAACAAGGCCGATGGAGTTGTAGACCAAGCGTTTGCAAACCTCCTCGTTGGCGGTGATGCCAACAACGCATTTCTCCCTGAGGGTGTTCATAGCGTTGATGAGCATATCCACGTTCTCAAACATCGAGTGAACGATGATGGGCTCCATCACGTTGAGCTCGAGCTGAGCAGCCTCACTTGCGAAGGTCACGGTAAGGTCGTTGCCGATAACCTTGAAGGCAACCTGGTTCACAACCTCGGGAATAACGGGGTTCACCTTGCCGGGCATAATCGACGAGCCGGGCTGCATAGGAGGCAGGTTGATCTCATTGAGACCGCAGCGGGGACCGCTCGACATCAGACGGAGGTCGTTGCAAATCTTCGAGAGCTTCACTGCCAACCTCTTCATAGCCGACGAGTTCATAACGAAGGCGCCGGTGTCGTTGGTAGCCTCAATCATATTGGGCGACACAACCATAGGAAGGCCGGTAACCTCTGCCAAATATTTGCAGCACAATGCGGGGTAGTCGGGGTCGGAGTTGATGCCGGTACCGATGGCGGTAGCACCCATATTCTGCTCATAGAGGAGGGCTTTGTTCTGCTCGAGGCGGTCGATCTCCTCTGCGAGGGTGGCGGCGTAGGCGGTGAACTCCTGACCGAGGGTCATAGGCACTGCATCCTGAAGCTGGGTGCGACCCATCTTGATCACATCTTTGAACTCCTCACCCTTTGCTGCGAAGGCGTCGATGAGCTGTTTGAGGGCCTCCTGAAGTTTGGTGATGCTCCTCACGGTAGCCACTTTCACCGAGGTGGGATAGGCGTCGTTGGTCGACTGCGAGAGGTTGACGTGGTTGTTGGGGTGGCAGAATTTGTACTCACCTTTCTCGTGGCCGAGGAGCTCGAGAGCGCGGTTGGCGATAACCTCGTTGGCGTTCATATTGGTCGAGGTGCCTGCGCCGCCCTGAACCATATCCACCACGAAGTGTGCGTCGAGTTTGCCCTCTGCAACATCCTTGCAAGCCTTGACGATTGCCTCAGCAACCTCTGCGTCCATAAGCTCGAGGTCGCGGTTGGCCATAGCTGCTGCGGCCTTAACCTCTGCGAGAGCTTTGATAAACTCGGGGAACATACAGAGTTTCACCCTCGAGATGTGGAAGTTCTCCACTGCGCGCATAGTCTGCACGCCGAAGTAGTACTCTACGGGAATCTGTTTGTAACCCAGAAGGTCGTGCTCCTCGCGGGTCTTACCCGAGAGCTGAGCCATTGTAATGTCCATCATAGTTTTTTGTTTGATTTTAGGTTTGTTAT
>JAFPBB010000075.1 GCA_017390585.1 Tidjanibacter sp.
GTCTAAAAACAAAGACGCCAAATGCTTTGGCCGCGAAGCGTTTGTGTTAGACTTTGCACACTCTGCTCCCGCCAGAGATGCAGTGCGGTGCTTTTGCGCTACTTTTGGCAGCAAAAGTCGCATAATATCCCGCGACGAATCGTCGCGGTTTTCTTCTTTGCGACTGATGTCGCTTCTTTTCTTCGAAGCTTTTTGTAAAAAGCTTCACCAAAAACTTTTAGTGTAGACCTTGCTACGCCATTCTTTTTTGCGACTGACGTCGCTGTTGTTTTGCGCGACTGCCGTCGCTCCTTTTCTTCTGCGACTTTTTATAAAAAGTCGCCCAAAAATTTCTCGCGAGATACTGCGTATCTCTTCATTTGTGTCAGCCATATTTTGGCCGTGCAGGCCTTGCTCTGTCCTACATCTCGAGGTCGAGATCCTGGATGAGGACTCCCACCTCGGGGTTCTTCTCCATCAGGAAACGCACCTTGTCGATGGGGCGGAGTGGCGTCGAGGAGTCCTCCTTGGCCTCCACAGCCACATCGAGGATTATGCTGCCCTCCACACCACAATGGTCGTGGAGCAGTGCCGTAATCTCGGGCTGGTTGCGGAGTATCTCCTCGCGGATGAGGTCGGTGCCCACCGAGAGCGACAGGGTGTGGCCACTCACGCGGGTCTCACTGAGTGCGTTGCCCAATCGGGGATGCTCGGCCTTGAGCACGGCGAGGAACTTCTCCCAATTGTCGAGAATCTTACGCTGCGTGTGGGGGTCGTAGTAGATTGATGCGGCCCCATCCTCCTCCTTGGCAACACGCCCGTTGATGATGTCGCTTATGGAGCCTCCAAACATCCTCTTTCCACCCCTCGGGGCTGTGGGTGCCGCAGGGGCTGATGCTGCACTCTGCGCGGGTGCTGACGTGGCGGCGGGTGCAGGTGCTGCGGTGGGTTGTGCAACAGATGCTGTGGGGGCGGCTTGTGGCGCTGTGGGCGCAGGTGTAGCCGCAGGAGTGGGCTGTGCAGCAGTTGCAGCAGTTGCAGTGGCTTGCGGTGCGCTGGGTGCGGCTTGTGGTGCGGCGGTTGCGGTGGCGCCTACCACCTCACCCTCGCTACCCTCCAGCACGGGGAGCACGGGGATGGCTACATCATATTTTTTTTTTTGACACATCCCGGCGAGTCTCATCAGACCCAACTCGACGTGTAATCTCTGGTTGGTTGCGGTGCGGAATCCTCCGTCAATGGTGCCGAGGTGGCCGATGGCTCCGAAGAGGAACCCTATGTCACACGCGGCGCTCTGCTCCTTGTATCTGTCGAGCAGTGAGCCTGTTATCTCCAGCAGCGGGAGGGTCTGGGGGTCTTTGCACATCAGCAGGTCGCGGAAGTGGCTTGCGAGTCCTGCGGCGAAGGTCTGACCCGAGAATCCTTTTTTGAGCACCTCATCGAATATCACGAGTGCGCTCTTGTAGTCGCCTGCGATGATGGCGGAGGTGAGGGAGAAGTAGGTGTCGTAGTCGAGCACATTGAGTGTTGCGGCCACCTCCTTATACTCGAGTTTGCCGCCACAGAACGACACCGCCTTGTCGAACATCGAGAGTGCATCCCTCATACCGCCGTCGGCCTTGCGGGCAATCAGGTGGAGCGACTCGTCGTCGTACTCCACACCCTCCCTCTGGGCGATGGTTTTGAGGTAGGCCACACCGTCCTCGATGCGGATGCGCTGGAAGTCGTAGATTTGGCAGCGCGAGAGGATGGTGGGTATGATCTTGTGTTTCTCGGTGGTGGCGAGGATGAAGATGGCGTGGTGTGGGGGTTCCTCGAGGGTCTTCAGGAAGGCGTTGAAGGCGGCCTGGGAGAGCATATGCACCTCGTCGATGATGTAGACGCTGTACTTGCCAATTTGGGGAGGGATTCTCACTTGGTCCGTGAGGTCGCGGATGTTGTCCACCGAGTTGTTCGACGCGGCGTCGAGCTCGTGGATGGTGAAGCTGCGTCCCTCGTTGAAGCTCTTGCACGACTCACACTCGCCGCAAGCGTCGCCCTCGGCGGTGGGGTTGAGGCAGTTGATGGTCTTGGCGAAGATGCGCGCGCAGGTGGTTTTGCCCACACCCCTTGGGCCGCAGAAGAGATAGGCGTGTGCGAGTTTCTCCCTTGCGATGGCGTTTTTGAGGGTTGTGGTGACGTGGCTTTGGCCCACAACGGATTCGAAGGTTTGTGGGCGATATTTGCGAGCCGAGACTATAAAGTTGTTCTCCATCTTGTGCGTCTTTCTTGTGAGGTATAACCTCACAAAGATACCGCGAGGAATTCAAAATTCAAAATCCCCCATTCAAATTTTTCTCTCGCCTCTCTATTGCACTCTCCGGAGGATGGATGGTGTGGGGCTGTCAGATGACTCCGGTGTGTTCGAGCACTATCTTGAGTCCTATGAGGATGAGGATGATGCCGCCGACGAGTTCTGCTTTGGATTTGTAGCGCGTGCCGAAGATGTTGCCTATCTTCACGCCGCCGAATGAGAATCCGAAGGTGACTATGCCGATGAGCGCTGCGGGGAGCCATATCTCCGTTCCCAAGAAGGCAAACGACACTCCCACAGCAAGGGCGTCGATGCTGGTGGCCACGGCCATAGGGGCCATTTTGCGTGCCGAGAGCGACTCCTTCTCACCCTCCTCATATCCGTCAACCTCCTCCTTGTCCAGCGCTTCGCGCACCATATTTATGCCGATGAGAGCCAGAAGGGCAAAGGCAATCCAGTGGTCGAAACTCTCAATGGAGTGGCGGAAGTTGATGCCCACAAAGTAGCCCACTATGGGCATAAGGGCCTGGAAGCCGCCAAACCACAAGCCCACGATGGAGCAGTTGCGGAGTGTGGCTCGCTTCATTGCAAGGCCCTTGCAGATGGCCACCGAGAAGGCGTCCATCGAGAGTCCCACGGCTATCATTAGGAGGGTCAGCAGGTCCATAGTTCAGTCGCTGTTTGGGTGTGGAGTGGGTTTGGTTTGGGTGTGGTGTGAAAAAAGTTCGGTGGGCCTGTGGTGCCCACCGAACCTGCTCTGCTACAACACGATGTTGATAATCTTTCCGGGAACGATGATCACCTTCTTGGGTGTCTTGCCCTCGGTGTACTTCTGGGTCTGCTCGTCGGCCAGAATGAGGGCCTCAATCTCGCTGTTGGCAATGCCCAGAGGCAGCGACTTCTTGAACCTCATCTTGCCGTTGAACGACACGGGATAGTCAAACGAATTCTCCACCAAGTAGTCGGGATTGAACTCGGGGTAGGAGGCGTCGCACACGGAGCCCTCGTTGCCGAGTTGGTGCCAGAGCTCCTCGGTGATGTGGGGGGTGAAGGGGGAGAGCAACACGGTCAGGGGCTCCAGAATAGCCCTCTTGTTGCAACCACCCAGCTCGTTGAGGCAAATCATAAATGCCGAGATGGAGGTGTTGAACGAGAAGTTCTCGATGTCCTCCCTCACCTTCTTGATGGTCTTGTGGAGGGTCTTGAGTTCGGCTGCGGTGGGCTCCTCGTCGGTCACGGCGAAGTTGCTGGCCTTGTCGAAGAACTTGCTCCAGTAGCGGCGCAGGAATTTGTGTACGCCGTCGATGCCGTTGGTGTCCCAGGGTTTGCTCTGCTCGAGGGGGCCGAGGAACATCTCATACATTCGCAGGGTGTCGGCGCCGTAGTTCTCCACGATGTAGTCGGGGTTGACCACGTTGAACATACTCTTGCTCATCTTCTCGATGGCCCATCCGCACACATATTTATCACCCTCGAGGATGAACTCTGCGTCGGCAAACTCGGGCCTCCAGGCGCGGAATGCGTCGAGGTCGAGGATGTCGTTCTTCACGATGTTTACGTCGGTGTGAATCTCCTGGGTCTCATATTGGTCTTTCAGGCCGAGCGACACAAACTTGTTGGTGCCCACAACGCGGTAGACAAAGTTGGAACGGCCCTGAATCATACCTTGATTCACGAGCTTCTTGAAGGGCTCGTCCTCGCAGATTACGCCCAGGTCGAAGAGGAACTTGTTCCAGAAGCGCGAGTAGATAAGGTGGCCCGTAGCGTGCTCAATACCACCCACATAGAGGTCCACATTGCGCCAATACTCGTTGGCTTCGCGGCCCACGAGAGCCTCGTTGTTGCGGGGGTCCATATAGCGCAGATAGTAGGCCGAGGAGCCTGCAAATCCGGGCATTGTGCTGGTCTCATAGGGGTGGCCCTCTGCGTTGGCCCAACTCTTGGCGCGAGCCAAGGGAGGCTCACCCTCTGCTGTGGGGGTGAACTTCTCCACCTCGGGCAACTCCAGGGGCAGCTGCTCGAGCGAGAGGTGGTGGGCGATGTCGTCCTTGTAGTAGATGGGGAAGGGCTCGCCCCAGTAGCGCTGGCGGCTGAAGATGGCGTCCCTCAGGCGGTAGTTCACCTTGCGTTTGCCGAGTCCGCGGGCCTCAATCTCGTCCCACATTTTCTCGATGGCAACCTTCACGTCGAGACCATTGATGAAGTCCGAATTGATGAGTTTGCCCTCTTTGGCATCGTAGCTCGCCTCCTCGACATTGCCGCCCTCTACGACGGGAATGATGTCGAGGCCGAAGTGCTTGGCAAATGCCCAGTCGCGCGAGTCGTGGGCGGGCACAGCCATAATGGCACCTGTGCCATAGCCTGCCAACACGTAGTCACTCACATAGATAGGAATGCGCTTGCCGGTGAAGGGGTTGATGGCATAGCTGCCGGTGAAGACGCCGCTCACGCGCTTGGTCTCGGCGATGCGCTCCCTCTCGGAACGTTTCTTGGTGGCCTCAAGGTAGGCCTCCACCTCGGCTTGGGCATCGGAGACGGTGAGCTCCTTCACCCACTCGTGCTCGGGCGCAACAACCATAAAGGTCACGCCAAAGATGGTGTCGGGGCGGGTGGTGAAAATCTCGAGTTTCTTGTCGCTACCCTCCACGTCGAAGAATACCTGTGCGCCGGTGCTCTTGCCGATCCAGTTGCGCTGAATCTCTTTGAGCGACTCGCTCCACTCGAGCTTGTCGAGGCCCTCCAGCAGGCGGGGTGCATAGGCGGTCACGCGGAGCAACCACTGCTTCATCCTGCGCTGCACAACGGGGAAGCCGCCACGCACCGAGAGTCCGTCCTTCACCTCGTCGTTGGCAAGCACGGTGCCCAACTCGGCGCACCAGTTCACCATCGTGTCGGCACGGAAGGCAAGGCGGTAGTTCTGCAACACATCCTCGCGCTCGGCCTCGCTCCACGAGTTCCACTCCTCGGCGGTGAAGCTGAGTTGCTGCGAACAAGCGGCGTCGAGACCCTCGGTGCCCTGCTCGGCAAAGCGGGCAATCAGGGTGTCGATCTTCTCGGCGCGTCCGAGAGTGTTGTCGTAGTAGTGGGAGAACATCTCGAGGAAGGCCCACTGAGTCCATTTGTAATACTCGGGCTCACAGGTGCGTACCTCGCGCGACCAATCATACGAGAAGCCTATTTTGTCGAGCTGGCTGCGGTAGCGATTGACGTTCTCCTCGGTGGTTACGGCGGGGTGCTGACCCGTCTGGATGGCATACTGCTCGGCGGGGAGGCCGAAAGCGTCGTAGCCCATAGGGTGGAGTACGTTGAAACCGCAGAGGCGTTTGTAGCGCGAATAGATGTCGGAGGCGATGTAGCCCAGAGGGTGGCCTACGTGGAGTCCCGCACCGGAGGGGTAGGGGAACATATCAAGAACGTAAAACTTTGGCCTGGAGCTATCTACGTCGACACGGTAGGTCTGCTCCTTCTGCCATTGTTCTTGCCATTTGGCCTCGAGTTGTTTGAAGTTATATTCCATTGTGTATGTTTGTTGATTTGAAAAATCGCTGTGAAACCTAATGTTTTGACCTACAAAGGTAAGAATATTTGGCGGGTAATCCACACTCGTGAGCAAAGTTTTTTGTAAGGCGCGGATTGTCAGTGTGTTGCGCGGATGGTTTTGTTTTGTCGATAGGCGCGCAAAATAGTTTTGGACAAACCATAGGAAAAAAGAATCGCCCAAAGAGGCAAAAGGGGGCTAAAATGCTGAAAAATCGGCCTAATGGCGCAGATTTTTTTGCTATATATATTGTGGAAACGAAAAAATGCCGTATCTTTGCAGGCCCAAAAATGGGAACGTGAGTCCCAGGAGGGTAAAACGAGAATAAAAAGTTTAACAAAAACAAAGGACTAACAAGAAGTAAAGATGCCTACAATTCAGCAGCTTGTACGTAAAGGAAGGGTTCAGTTGGAGATGAAGAGTAAATCTCCCGCCCTCGACGCTTGCCCCCAGAGGCGCGGTGTGTGCGTGCGTGTTTACACCACCACCCCTAAGAAGCCTAACTCGGCAATGCGTAAAGTAGCACGTGTGAAACTTACCAACCAGAAAGAGGTGAATGCCTACATCCCTGGTGAGGGCCACAACTTGCAGGAACACTCTATCGTTTTGGTGCGCGGTGGTCGTGTAAAAGACCTCCCCGGTGTACGTTACCACTTGGTTCGTGGTGCATTGGATAGCGCAGGTGTAGACGGTCGTCGTCAGCGTCGTTCGAAATACGGTGCTAAGCGTCCCAAAGCAGCCAAAAAGTAATCTCTCACAAAAGTAAGAACACACATTAAAAAGATTTAGAAAAAATGAGAAAAGCAAAGCCTAAAAAGCACATTCTACTTCCAGATCCCAAATTCGGTGACGTTATGGTTACCCGCTTTGTAAACAATTTGATGCTGGATGGTAAGAAGAGTATTGCATACACCATTTTCTACAACGCGTTGGATTTGGTGGGCGAGAAGATGAAGGATGCAGACAAGGCTCCTCTTGAGGTATGGAAACAGGCACTTGAGAACATCACCCCCCAGGTTGAGGTGAAGTCGCGCCGTATCGGTGGTGCTACCTTCCAGGTACCTATGGAGGTTCGTCCTGAGCGCAAGATTTCGATTTCGATGAAAAACATGGTCCTTTATTCTCGTAAGCGCGCAGGTAAATCTATGGCAGAGAAACTCTGCGGTGAGATCTTGGCCGCATATAACAACGAGGGTGCAGCATTCAAACGTAAAGAGGAGATGCACCGTATGGCAGAGGCAAACAAAGCATTCGCACACTTCAGGTTCTAGGAGGAGAAGTAGATGGCAAGAGATTTAACATATACTCGTAATATCGGCATCATGGCTCACATCGATGCCGGCAAAACCACTACCTCGGAGCGAATTCTGTTCTACACCGGTAAGACTCACAAAATTGGTGAGACCCACGATGGTTCGGCTACCATGGACTGGATGGTTCAGGAGCAGGAGCGTGGTATCACCATCACTTCGGCTGCTACTACCGCCTTCTGGAACTACAAAGGCAAAAAGTATCAGATCAACCTTATCGACACCCCCGGACACGTTGACTTCACCGTTGAGGTTGAGCGTTCGTTGCGTGTGTTGGACGGTGCTGTTGCAACCTTCTGTGCAGTAGGTGGCGTAGAGCCCCAGAGTGAGACCGTATGGCGTCAGGCCGACAAATACAATGTGCCCCGTATCGGTTACGTTAACAAAATGGACCGTACCGGTGCAGACTTTATGAATGTTTGCTCGCAGGTTAAAGAGCGTCTGGGTGCCAATGCAGTGCCCGTAGTTCTGCCCATCGGTAGCGAGCAGTCGTTCCGCGGTCTGGTAGACCTTATATATAATAGGGCTATCATTTACGATGATGCAAAGAAAGATCAGCTCGTAAACTTCACCTACGAGGAGATCCCTGCTGAGATGGTTGCAGAGGCCGAGGAGGCTCGCGCACACCTGATCGAGGAGGTTGCTACCGTAGATATGGCTCTGATGGAGAAATTCTTCGAGGATCCCGATTCGATTACCCCCGAGGAGCTGTTGGCAGCTATCCGCAAAGCCACCATGGGCATGCAGATTATTCCTATGCTCTGCGGTTCGTCGTTCAAAAATAAGGGTGTACAGCTGTTGCTCGACTACATCATGGAGTTCCTGCCCTCGCCCCTCGATATCGAGGCTATCGTGGGTACCGATCCCCGCAATGAGAGCACCGTTAAGCGTTACCCCACCGACGAGGATCCCTTCTGCGCTTTGGCATTCAAGATCGCTACCGACCCCTATGTAGGTCGTTTGGCATTCATCCGTATCTACTCGGGTAAACTCGATGCCGGTACCTATGTATTCAACACCCGTTCGGGCAAGAAAGAGCGTATCAGCCGTATCTACCAGATGCACGCCAACAAGCAGAATCCTATGGATACCATCGGCGCTGGCGACATCTGCGCAGTAGTTGGTTTCAAGGATGTTCGCACCGGCGACACCCTCTGCGTAGAGGACAAACAGATCACTTTGGAGTCGATGACCTTCCCCGAGCCCGTTATCGGTATCGCAGTTGAGCCTAAGACTCAGAAAGACCTCGATAAACTTGGCATCGCACTCGGCAAATTGGCAGAGGAGGATCCTACCTTCACCGTTAAAACCGACCAGGATAGCGGCCAGACCATTATCAACGGTATGGGTGAGCTTCACCTCGATATCATCATCGACCGTCTCCGCAGGGAGTTTGGCGTTGAGATCAACGTAGGTCAGCCCCAGGTATCGTACAAAGAGGCCCTCAATGGTACCCACCAGATGCGTGAGGTATTCAAGAAACAGTCGGGTGGTCGTGGTAAGTTTGCTGACATCATCTTCGAGATTGGTCCCGCAGATGAGGGCGTTCAGGGCTTGCAGTTCATCGACGAGGTTAAGGGCGGTAACGTACCCAAAGAGTTTATCCCCGCAGTACAGAAAGGTTTCGAGTCGGCTATGGCCAACGGTCCTTTGGCAGGCTTCGGTATCGACTCGATGAAGGTTACCCTGAAAGATGGTTCGTTCCACCCCGTAGACTCGGATGCACTCTCGTTTGAGATTTGCGCTCGCAACGGTTTCCGCGAGGCTACTCCCAAGTGTACCCCCGTTCTGAAAGAGCCTATCATGAAGGTGGAGGTTGTAACCCCCGAGGAGTACATGGGTGACATCATCGGCGACCTTAACAAACGCCGTGGTCAGATTGAGGGCACCGAGAGCAAAGGTGTTGCAACCGCAATCAAGGCCAAAGTGCCCCTGTCGGGTATGTTCGGCTATGTAACTGTGTTGCGTACCCTTTCGTCGGGTCGTGCAACTTCCACTATGGAGTTCTCGCACTACGATGAGGTACCCCAGAACGTTGCTAAGGACGTAATCGAGAAATGCGGAGGTAAAAAACAAGAATTGGAATAAAAGAATAAATAACCATGAGTCAGAAAATTAGAATCAAACTCGAATCTTACGATCACAACTTGGTTGACAAATCGGCTGAGAAAATCGTAAAAACTGTGAA
>JAFPBB010000076.1 GCA_017390585.1 Tidjanibacter sp.
AAGGGATGCTCTTGTTCGATGGCAATGAATTAACTAAATCGCGCTACAGCAGATGATAGATAATAAAAGAATAATTCCAACAGGTAGTATTGCCGTTTCATTTGCAGTTTCCATCGACGAAGTACGATAACTATTTGCAAAACTCAGCGTGTACTCTATCACTTGGCCGCCACATTCTATTGGAAGCAATAGCTTGGTAGGGGTATTTATGCTATTCCATTTCTCCATTGTTTTCTCTGCTTCCTCTGCAGAGGCAAATTCATCGGATGTACGCTTTGGAGTCATTAGTATATCAGAGGTGGAGATGGTGAACTCAATATAGGAGTTCTCGGGTATTATACGACACGTTGAGTTTTGCTCCAAGTTGACCATAGAGATACTACTTGAATGTACACCACTATTGATGCTATTTGCACTAAGCGCAGATACACTCCATCCGTTGTATATTTCGTGTGCAAGTCCACCGGAATCCACCAATGCGGACTTATCCCATAGGAGGGAGAGCGTGGAGTTGCATTTGTTATGTACTCTTAGAGAAATGCCATTGTCGTTTATCTTCAAAAGCTTGACACTGATGTACTCATCCGACCAAGCGTTGTTCTCAACACTCACTTCTTTTGTCTCCAATGAGGTTTTGGCGGTGTGGAAATAAGGCTTATTATTGATGTAATATACCGTATGCGTGCAACTGCTGAACGCAATGGATATCAAAGCAAGCAAGAATATTTTTTTCATAAACAAACGTAATTATTTTTTCGATTGAGACTCTCAATAAATGAGATAGGTGGTTCACGGCCGTATGTGGCCATTACGCTACAAATATACGAAAAACTTTTCATAATGCGTGTGCCCCGAACGATATCTTATTGCCAGCGTAGTTGTCAGTAACCCACATATCTTTAATCTCCCTCCCCAAATTTTATGTTGCCCAATCCCTGTTGAGGGGGCTTTGTTTGGTCTGTTTTTTGGACTCTGTGGGGGTGCGCCTCTATTGGCGCGAGATTGGCTATGAAGGAGAGATGTGTGCCGCAAAGAGTGCTCATTGCTGCCCCCGAGGCAGGGCTGCGGAGGGTGGTGTCCCAACTGCTCGAGGGGTGTGGTGTGGAGGTCCACGCGGCTCGCTCCCACGAGGAGCTTGTGGAACTTGCCCAAAGGGGCGACTATGGGCTCATTCTCACCCGCTTTGTTGCCCCTCTGCTCCGCAATCCACAGCTGGTCAGGGAGTTGACAGGGCGAGGTGCGAGGCTCTTTGTGCTCTCCCACACTCGCAGTCGGAGGGTGGTGACAACGTTGCTCCGAGTGGGGGTGAGCCAATTTCTGTCGTTGCCCATCTCGCTGGTGCGACTCTTCCGAAAGATGGAGGGGGTGCTGAGGGAGTGCGTGGAGGTGGATGAGGAGCCGAATGCCGAGTGCGAGGGTGGGGCGCTATCCGCGGAGAGGGATGGGTTGGAGCAGAGGATGGTGGTGCCGGCGTTGGAGTATCTCGTGGGGATGGAGCCCTCGGAGGTGCTGACGGAGGTGGTGCCGTCGAGGCGCCAGCGGGTGGCTCTGGCGGGGATGGTGGCGGAGCTGCGGAGGAGCTTTGTGGAGTGTGGAGCTGGGCGCACTCGAAAGCTCAACAGGCTCTGGGGCTTGGAGGATACGCTCCTCGAGGAGGTGTGCAGGGGCGGCCGCAGGGGTGGCGAGGCCCTCGATTGGCTGAGGTATATAGCACCCTCGGTGGGGGTTGCCGAGGCTTTGGCGGAGCGCGAGTGTGGGTCGCCGAGCGAGGGGGTGAGGGCATTGCTTGTGGGGGTGGCTGCCTCTCCCTCGGAGTATGTCGCCCTCCTTGCGGCCCACCCCCATCAGCTCCGTTGGGGCGATATGGAGCTCCTCGACGAGACCCTCCGCCTCTGGTTGCCTGCGCCACCACCCATCCCCGCGGAGGGTGCCCACGAGAGCCCCAACCTCGCCCTCTGGAGGCTCTACGCCGCCTATGCCGAGGCAAGCGAGGAGTGCCACACCCTGGCCCTGCGCTACGCCACCTCACCCATCTCGCACCTCCGCACCGCAGCCTGCAATCTCCTGATGGAGGAGTGGCCTCTGCGCCACTTGGAGCTAAAGATTCTCGATAGTTAGGGCGGAAAATCGGGAAAAGTCACTACCTTTGCGCTGCCCGAGTGGGCACTATTCACACAGTCTCAATTGATGCAACAGATGAAAACACTCCGATACACTGCACTTCTGATGGTGACACTCCTGCTCTCGGCTCTCACGCTGGCAGCCAAGGGAGGCGTCGGGAGTGTGGAAATAAAGATCCAGAATGGCGAAAAGTGGTGGGGCCTTGTGGTGGAGCCCGAGCGTATTGCGCTCCCCTTCGACACACCCTTTGTGGTCAACACCTCCGAGTTTTCGCCCACGCTCTTCAGGGCCAATATGCTCCTCTCCAATAGGGGGCGCTACCTTTGTAGCAAAGAGAGCCTTACGGTGAGCTTCGACGGCAAGAAAATCGTTGTCACCGCACCCGAGGGGAGTGCCGCACCGGCGCTCCAAAAGTCGGGCCGCACACTGCGTGAGGCCTACCTGATGTGTTGCCACAAGAACTTCCCACCCTCCGACGTGGCTGTGCCCGAGTTGCTCTTCGGCTCGCCCGTCTATGTTCTCGGCAATAAGTCGGAACTGCTTGTGGATCAGCAGGGTGTGGAGGCTTTCGCCGAGATGCTCACCCAGCGAGGTGCCCCCGCAGGAACAATCCTCCTGCCACTCGGTTGGAGCAGCCCCACAGGTGCCCTCACCTTCGACCCCGAAGCGTTCCCCTCCCCCAAGCAGATGATTGCCTCGCTCCACGAAAAGGGGATGAAGGTGATGCTCTCCGTCACCCCCTATCTGATGGCGTCCGGACGTGGCTACCGACTCTTCCACAGCGAGCAGAGGCTCCTCACGGACGAGGCAGGTGAGCCCATCGTATTCCGCAGCCGACTCGGCTACACCGCCTGTCTCAATCTCACCCCCGAGGTGGTGGAGCAGATGGCCGCATCCATAGCCGCGCTCGGCAAGGAGTATGGCGTCTACGGCTTCTACTTCGACTGCCTCGATGCGCTCCCACTCTTGGACGACAACCTCCCCAAGCTCACCGAGTTCCTCGACCTCTGGCACTCGCTCGGTAACTCCGTGGAGGTGGCCATCTATTCGACCCCCGTGTCGCGCGTGCTCGGCAATGTGGCCTCGAGCGTCTCGACCACACGCCACTACACTTGGGAGACTCTCGCACAGAGTCTTGAGAGGAGTATCGATGCCTCGCTACTCGGCTTTGAGCGCACCTCGCTTGCCGCCGACCTCGAGTTTGCACAAGATGGTGGTGAGCTTGCCCTGCGTGCGGCGCAGTTGGCGGCTTTGCTCCCCGTGGCTGTCATCCCCTACTCGGTGTGGTCGCTGGAGGACACCACCCCGCTCTGCAAGATGCTCTCCTGGCGAGCCAAAAATAGCGACTACTATGTGGAACTCGCACGCCTCGGAGCCTCCTCCGCCGAGCCCATCGTGCGCCACCTCGAATACCAATTCCCACGCACGGGCTTCACCAACTGCCGCGACCAATTTATGATTGGCAACAAGTGGCTTGTGGCACCCGTGGTCTCGGAGTCGGCATTGAGGATGGTGCGCCTCCCCAAGGGCCGCTGGCGCGAGTATGAGAGTGGCCGCGTGTTCAAGGGCCCCAGGGTGATAGATGTCGATGTCACCTCGGGCAAGGTGGCTCTCTTTGAGAGGGTGGAGTAGAGAGAAAGCAGAAGGAACAAATGTCGCAGGGCCTGCAAGTGGTTGCAGGCCCTGCGCTGTGTTATGGTGTTTCGTGTGTTTCGAGGTGGGGGCTCAGAAGAGCGTCAGTTGATCTTTGTCGTGGATGAAGGAGAGGCGATGATGGGGAGTGAGACCACAGCGGGCAATGGCCTCGCGGTGGGCACGGGTGGGGTAGCCCGCATTGCGCTCCCAGCCATACTCGGGGTGTTGCTTGGCAAGCGCGGCCATATAGTCGTCCCTGAAGGTCTTGGCCAATACGGAGGCTGCGGCGATGTTGGCAAAGCGCCCGTCGCCCTTCACCTCACATCGGAAGGGGATGTCGAGTCGAGGGTAGAACCTGTTGCCGTCGATGAGCAGGTGGTCGGGCCTTATGGAGAGCCTCTCCACAGCCCTCTGCATAGCCTCGAAGGAGGCCTTGAGGATGTTGATGCGGTCTATCTCCTCTGCGCTCACCTCCGCAACTGCCCAGGCGAGTGCGTTGGCGCAGATGTGTTCTCTCACCTCTCGTCGCTGCTTGTCGGTCATCTGTTTGGAGTCGTTGAGAAGCGGATGGTGGTAGTCGGCAGGGAGAATCACGGCAGCCGCAAAGACCGGCCCGGCAAGGCAGCCTCGCCCAGCCTCGTCACACCCCGCCTCGAGGCAATCTTTTCTGTAGGATATTTCGAGCATAGTGCCACAAAATTACTATTTTTTCTCCTATTTCCCGCCATAAATCCCTATCTTTGCACCACTATGGCACGACAAAAGACCGACATACTCCGCCAACCCATCCCAACCCTGCTCCTCACGTTTGCACTTCTGCTGGCGTTGCTGACCACTCGGGCACTGCGCCTGCCGCTCGAGGCCGAGGTTGTGGAGGGGGTGCTCTCGCCTCTGGGTGGGTGGATAGACTCCGCACTCGGCACCATTGGTGGCGAGGTCGCTACGGTCTTGTCCATACTCCTTGGTGCCGTTGTTGTCACCCGCATCACCATCCGCTATGCCCTCTCGGTCATCCGCTCCTTTGTGCCGATGGTGCTCTGCGTTGTGGGCGTGTGTGGTGTGGTCTACCCTGCAGGGAGCCCTGCACTGATGCTCTCGCTGCTGATGGTGGTACACGCCACCGAGCTGATGATCACCAGCTTCCGACGCTCCGAGCAGTTCGGCTATGTGATGAGGGCGGCCTTCTGGACGGCTCTCGCTGTGCTCATTGTGCCCCACCTTGTGCCGCTGGTAGTGCTCCTGGTGTTCCAGTGGAGCCTGTGGCAACGCTCGGGTAGGGAGATGGTGGCGGGGGCGATTATGCTCTTTGTGCCACTGCTGATGGCCTCCTTCTGCTATTGGGTGGGAGGCAAGGAGCCTCTGTGGCTCATTGAGGAGTGGTGGCAACGGATTGTGGGCTTCGACTCCGTGGCGCTCACCGAGGTTATTCCCCTCCCCGAGGGGCTCTTCACCATTGCACTCTTTGGTCTCCACACGTTGTTCACTCTGGTGGGCATTGTGGTCTATTTTTTGAGTTTCACCTCTATGCGTACTCGCGCCCGCAAGGGACACCTCTATTTTGCGCTTCTCTACCTTGTGGGAGGTGCGATGCTTCTTCTTTCGGCTCCTGCTGCGGTGGCTGTTGCGGTTATGGGATTTGCCTCTGTGCCGCTGCTCTACACTCTCTTTGTGCAGCGTCCCGGGGTGGTGAGTGCGGTGGTCTATGTTGTGCTTGTCGCTCTCCCCATAGCCTCTTGCGTGGTGGCTTTGTGGGTGTAGTGCGGTGAGTGTGAGGCGATAATCGACAGAGATAATGGGATAAAAAAGAAAAGGGGAAGACTCACGTCTGCCCCTTTCATCAGGTTAGGTTAGTTAGGTTAATGAGGTACGGGAAGAATGTCCCGTAAAACATTGATGCAAAGGTAGCCTTTTTTCTTGCAAATGCAAAATTTTCGCACCAATTTATCTTTATTTTTTAATTTTTAAGCATTTTTTGAGATAATTACTTAAATGTTATTAAATTATCTCCAAAAATAGGGGTTTGTTATTAAAGTTTTTTAATAATGCATTACACCCCTTTGTAAATATTTTCCCCCTACGATGTCACATAATTCGCTGCAATCTCCTCGAAAAGTTGCTCGAAAATGGCGCGCAACTCGGCGGGGCGACCAATCAGTCGGCGAAGTCTTTCGAGCTGTCGGCCATTCTCCGACTCGGGAATGTGGAGTTGCAGGTAGCCCCCGTAGTCGTACTTCTCGTGGAGGTGGCCCAGGAAGCGCTCCCAATGGCCCTCGCGCGTGAGGGAGGGGTAGTGGCTGAGCCCATACTGAATCGTGCGCCTAATGACCACCTCGGGAATAATCTGGCGGTCGGCCTCCGCAACAATCATTCCATAGATGGTGCGCGGAGGGTGTGATGCCGAGGCACGGTGGTCCTCCACAGCCTCGCTCATTGTGGCAATCTGCTCCTGGCTGAACCAGCGGCGCAACTCGCCATCCTCACGGAGCATACGGCCCGAGGTGAGGTGGTGGGTCTCGCGCCCCTCACACAAGCCGAGGTCGTGGTAGGCGGCCACGGTGTAGACCATCGCTCGCTCCACATCATAGTGGGTGGCGAGTTCGAGACTGCGGGCAATGACCCCCTCGATGTGGTCTCTGCGGTGGGCGGGGTCGTAGGTCTCGTAGCGGGGGAGAATCTCCCCCTGAATGTATGCCTTGAGCTCGTCGTACATAGGTCGGTCGTGGTGTTGCTTAGAAGTTGTGGCCCACAATGTTGTCGGCATATTTGCTCCAATAGTAATCGGCCTTGTAGACCTCCAGCCTATCGGTGGGCACATATATCTTCAGGGTGCTCAAGTCGCAGTCGTCGAAGCTGTTGTAGATGCTGGGAACTGTGATGGGCTTGCAGTAGACTCTCGAGAGTTTCGCACACTCCTCGAATGCTTCGGAATCAATGGACCTCACTTTTTTGCCGATGGTCACGCTCACAAGGCTCACGCAACCGGCAAAGGTGTCGTACTCAATCTCGTCTGCATTGTCACCAATGGTTGCGCTCACGAGGCTTGTGCAACCCTCGAACATACTTTCCTCCATATCCGTAACGCTGTTGGGAATAGCAATGCTCTTCAGGCTTGTGCAACCACGGAAGGCCTCGTTCTCAATGGTGGTGACGCCCTCGCCGATGGTGGCGCTTGCCAAGCTCGTGCATTTTCTGAAGGCACCTGCTCCGATGAAGCCGACGCTCTCGGGGATGGTGATGCTCTCGAGGGAGGTGCACAGCTCAAAAGCTCCGCCTCCAATGGTGGTTGTGCGGTTGCCCAAGTCCACGTAGGCGAGTTTGGAGCAGTAGGAGAAGGCTCCATAGCCAATCTTGGTGGCGCAGTTTTCGAAGATGACGCTGTCGAGCTCCAAGCAGTTTTGGAAGGCCCATTGTCCCACCGAGGTGACACCATAGGGGATGCAGATGCTTGTCAGTTTTTTGCACCTAGCGAAGGCCTTCTCGCCTATGGAGGTGACGCCGGTGCCGAGGGTGACGCTCTCGAGGTTGTGGCATCCGTCGAAGAGGCCGTAGGGGATGGTGGCGACTTGGTCGGGGATAGTGACACTTTGGAGCGACTTACATCCCCAAAATGCGCTCTCACCAATGGAGGTGAGGGTGTTGGGGAGGGTCATGCGTGAAAGGAGGCCGCAATTTTGGAATGCCGACTCTCCGATGGAGGTGATGCCCTCGGGGATGACCACGCCGGAGAGTTGCTGGTAGCAATCCTCAAACACGCTCTTGCCAATGGCGCGCACGCCCTTTGGAATGGTGTAGTCCGAGAGGCCTGCGGGTGCAAAGAGGGTGAGAACGTCGTCGTAGATGATGCAGCGGCCATCCTCGGTGGCGTAGGCTCCCTTGAACTCTCGGAGGCTGTAGCACCAGAGGAATGGCATATGGCCCAGCTCGAGGATACTATTGATGGTGACGCTCTCGAGGCCCTTGCAGTTTTGGAAGGCCCATTGTCCCACCGAGGTGACGCTCGAGGGGAGGGTGATGCTGCGCAGGTTGTAGATGTCGGCAAAGGCGCGTTCGCCAATTGTGGTGATGGTGCCGTCGAAGATCACCACGCCTCTGTTTTCGGCGGGGATGTAGATGGTGTCCACATAGTTGGCACCGAAGCCACTGCGCTTGGCGGGGGTGACGGTGGCTCCGTCGGTGGAGGTGTAGTAGAGTTTGTGGCTCTCCGGAATCTGGTCCAGGTGGCTGTAGTCGTTCTCGGTGGGGTGGTTCTCATCCTGAATGATAACAGGATAGGTGTAGCGCAAGAGCATATAGCAACTCTTGTCGAAGGTGATGAACCAATCGGGCGTTTGGTTGCCTTTGCCATCGTTGAAGATGACGCCAATCTCTCGGCCAACGGCCTCCGCGGGGAGCTCGTAGACGAGGTATTCGTAGCCATTTATGCTCTTTCGCTCCGTCATCTTGGTACCACACCAGCTGCCGGCATACTCCACGAGGGTCTCTTTGTCCCACACGTAGATGTAGAGAGGGTCCCATCCGAAGAGGTTGTGCACAAAGATCTTGTGGCCCTCCTCGGGGTTGGGGGTTTGGTTGTCGTCATTTTTGCCATCATCGGGTTTTTGGTCGTCTCCGCCGTCATTGGGTTTGTCGTCGGGATTCTCGATGTTGGGCTTGTTGTTGGGGTCGTCGTTGACGTTGGGCAACTCGCCGCAACCGACTGCACAGAGCAGAGCGAAGGTCGCAAGGAGGGTGAAAAATCTTTTCATAGTAGGTGGGTAGGTTAGGTTATTTTTTGCAACGATAGTAGACGCCCAGCGGGAGAGCCTTGCCACTGCGGTCGGTGAAATACAATTCGCCGAACTGCTCAAAGGTGGGGGCGGTGATAATCTGATTCACTGCGCTCTTGGCCAGGAGTGCCGAAAGGCCCATAGAGTAGAGGTTGAGCACCAGGAATCCCCCCGGAGCGAGCATCCTGCCACACAACTCGAGCATCTCCGAGATGTTCTGCTCGAGGACCCACTTCTCCCCATCGGGGCCGCGACCATAGGCGGGAGGGTCGAGGATGATTCCCTCATAGAGGTGGCCCCTCTTGACCTCGCGGCGGGCAAACTTGAGCGCATCTTCCACCACCCAACGCACTCCGTCGAGGTGGCTCTCCTCCATATTTTCGCGTGCCCAGGTGATGCACTGGCGAACGCTGTCGACGTGGGTCACATCGGCTCCTGCGGCTGCGGCTGCAAGGGAGGCGCCGCCCGTGTAGGCAAACATATTGAGCACTCGGGGGCGAGGTGTGGTGCCTTTCTCAATCAATCCCCTGACGCTCTCGAAGATGAAATTCCAATTCTCGGCCTGCTCGGGGAAGATGCCCACGTGCTTGAAGGAGGTGAGGCCGAGGCGCATCGTGATCCTCTTGTCACCCACCCTTTGCGAGATGCGCCACTGCTCGGGTTGGCGTGGTGCAAGGGCCCAAAGGCCGCGCTCTTCGCTGCCGGCCTCGCGCTTGAAGGTGGCCGTGGCGAGTCGTTGCCACTCCTCTTCGGGGAGCGACTTGTGCCAGATGGCTTGGGGCTCGGGGCGGCGGGTGATCCATCGTCCGAAGCGCTCGAGTTTCTCGAAGTCGCCCGAGTCGATGAGTTCGTAGTCGTCCCAGAGGGGGGTGAGGAGTTCGGGAGTATGCATATCCAAGTGTTTTTTGGTTTTGTTGTTTGATTGGTTCTTGCGGTTGGTGTGGTTGTGAGGGGGGCTAACTGCGCTCCTTCGTGAGATACATCTCGCAGGCGCGGCAGTCGAAGCGGAGTCGATAGCGCTCGGAGCCGTGGACAAGGTGGAGGGGCTCCTGGAGTTTGCTCCCCTGCTTGAGGCAGTGGCCTATCTCGCGGCGAATGCAGTAGGGGGTCCTCATCACCTCTATGCCCTCCAAGTCGGGCAGCAGGTCGTAGCCCTCGTCGATGCGCTCCACGCCGTGCTCCTCATAGAAGCGGCGCGCAAGGGAGTTGACCACATTGTGGTCGCCGCCGATGTGGCGCATAGGGTAGGGGGCCGAACTATCCTCGCGGGCGATGTTCTTGGGCGGCACTCTCTCGGAGAGGGTGCGCTCCATATCCTCCAGCAGTGTGCGGCGGAGCGAGTTGGCTGCGCCCATAGGTATGAATGGGGTGGCTCCCTCAAACTCAATGGCCACATCCTCCACGTCGAATACCGAGCCGCCACTCTTGGCCAAAGCGGTGCGGAGCGAGGAGATGGCCACCTCGGGCTTGGAGGCGGCATCGAAGGGGCCTTCGAGGGTGGCGGTGAGGGTGGTGCCCGACTCCTCGCGTGCGGTGAGGGTTATGGAGTTGGTGGTGCCTGCAACGGAGAGCCACAGTGGGAGTGTGCGGCGGGTGCGCGTGGAGGTGAGTGCGTCGTTGAAGAGCTTGTCGAAGTTGCGGTAGACGGTGGCACCCACGGCGATGCCGTCCATACGGTTGGGGGTGATGAAACTCCCGTCGAAGGCGTTGACATTGGTGCCGACGAGCTCTCCCCCCGCAATGAGGCAGATGCCGTCGCCCGGGGTGAGGGTGACGCGCCTGTCGAGCATAAACCTGCGACCCGCAACCTTGCTCACCTTGCCCAGAGGCTCGCCCAGCGCTTTGGGGGTGTCGAACGAGGCGAGTGAGGGGCGTTTGCCACGGAAGATGTAGTCGCCACCGAGTCGGGTGAAGGTCTTGGCCGGCGAGGGGGTGAAGTCGAGTTGCACGCGACTACGCGAGGCGCGGCGGCAGTCGCCACGTCGGGCTATGGCCTCATTGAGCAGGCGGCTGTAGTGGGCCGTGATGTTGCGAACGTAGGTGGTGTCCTTCAATCGTCCCTCAATCTTGAACGAGACGGCCCCCATATCAATCAGCTCGTCGATGTGGGCCGAGAGGTCGAGGTCTTTGACCGAGAGGAGGTGGAGACCCTTGCGGATGCACCGTCCCGAGGCGTCGACAAGGTCGTAGCGCTGGCGGCAGGGCTGGCTACACTCTCCGCGGTTGCCGCTGCGATGGGAGAGCGAGCGACTCATATAGCACCTTCCACTGCCACAGACGCAGATGGCGCCGTGGATGAAGACCTCAATCTCCTTGTCGGTGGCACTGCATATCTCCCTCATCTGCTCCGCCGTGAGTCCCCTCTCGAGCACTATGCGCGAGAATCCTGCCTTGCCGAGAAAGGCTACTCGCTCGGGGGTGGCGTTGTACATCTGCGTGGAGGCGTGGAGTTCGGCATTGCAGAGACCCATACGGGTGTAGGCCAGGTCCTGAACGATGAGCGCATCGACCCCTGCATCAATGGCCTGCTGTGCGAGTTTGGCGGCGGCCTCGAGCTCGTGTTCGTAGACGATGGTGTTCATCGTCATATAGAGCCTTGCGCCGAAGAGGTGGGCATAGCGTGCGGCCTCGCGGATGTCGTCGAGGGAGTTGGTGGCTGCGGCGCGTGCTCCGAGCGAGGGGCCTCCCATATAGACGGCGTCGGCACCCGAGTCGATGGCGGCGCGGGCGGTGGCGAGGTCTTTGGCGGGGGCGAGGAGTTCGAGGCTTCTCATTGGGACTATTGTGCGGTGGTGGGTGTTGTTGCAAACTTTCGGTAGGCGGCCTCGAGGCGCGAGTCGTAGCGATTGGCCTTGTAGCCACTACCGTTGTATCTGAGTGCAAAGTTACACCAATCTTTTGACTTGAGGTAATCTATGATGGCCGTTTTTTCGAGAAAACGGAGCCCAAGGGCCATTTGGTCCCTCTCGCTGCGCTCCATAAGCTCCCGAAACTCCTCCGCCGAGCCGCATCCGCAGGTGCGCCAATGGAATCCCATAATCTGCATCAGACCCCAGCTCGCCGACTCGATGGCACCCTCGGGCGATATGCGCGAGGCCCTCTCGAAGCGCTCCCACTCGCCGCTGCCACCCTTGTAGTGGGTGCGTACCCAGCGGGGATAGAGGATGTCGCCCTGTGTGGCGGCCAGGGGTGCGGGATCTATGCCGCGAGCGCGGAGGCGGCGCCAGAAGATGTGGCCCTCGAAGAGTATGCGCGCTCTGCCGTCGGCAAGGAAACCCCCTCGGCTGCTGCACTCCACCTCCACCACAGCCTTCAGTGCCGCGGGTTCCACACCCACCGAGAGGGCCAACTCCTCGATGTCGCGCTCCGAGAGGCGGCAGGGGCGAGGCTCCTTGGGGTAGACGTAGTTGCGGATGGAGAAGCCCGAGCCGAGGATGCGCTTACGCACCGTGCGGTTGCACTCGCTCTCGATGATTCCCGTGAGCACGTCGGCGGCGTCGTGCCAGCGGTTGGCCCTGAAGCGGCGGTTGTAGCCCATCAGGTGGGCGGCAAATTCGCCCCAACGCTCACGCCAATCGGAGGGCATACGGATGGTGCGGAGCACGGTGGAGGAGTTGGAGAGGATACGCGACTCCTTGTTGGCGCTCTGGTGGAACCAACCGATGGAGACCTCGGGGGCCAGACGCTGGATGTTGCGGGCAAAACCGCGACCTCCGTTGTTGCTCTCGATGAGGGCTTCGCGGGTGGAGTTGCGGGTGAGCATCTCCGCCACCAGGGGCTCTGTCACCTCCATCTTCTCGCGCGAGTAGACCACATCCTCGATGTAGATATCGCCCTGAAGGTCCACGGTGTAGCACACCGAGCAGAGATAGTCGTCGCCCGTGTCGGCGGTGTCGGTGTAGTTGCCGCGTCGGACAATCTGGTCGGGCGCGGGTGGGATGGTGTAGGTCTGGAAGTTGTCGCCATAGAGGAGGCCTGCGGCGTCGGAGGGGCGACCCTGATACATAGCCTCGAAGCGGAGAGGGTCGAGACGCTGTTTCTCGCGCAGCAGCTCTGCCGAGTGACGCTCGGCCCAAAGGGGCTCGCCCACCTCGCGTGGGTCGATGGGGGAGGGTGGGGTGGTCTTGAGGGCCTCGAGGTTGAGGTGGAGCCAATCGTTGGGGCCGATGCTCTCGAGTTGCTCCATTGAGGTGAGTTCCACCACCCTCTCCTTGGCCATAATGCGACCTATGAGGTCGTCCTTGTGCCAGCGGGTGAAGACGATGAGTTCCTGGGAGCGGTTGTGCTCGCGGGTGCGGACCACCGAGGTGTACCACTCCCAGCAGTTCTCGCGCACCGTGGGGGAGTTGGCCTCCATCGCATCCTTGTAGAGGTCGTCGATGATGAAGATGTCGACGGGGTTGCCCGTTAGGGGTCCCTCCCTGCCCACCGCCACAAGGTCGCCCGTGTGGCCCACAATCTCCGTGAGCTCCGAGGTGCGGCGAAATGTGGGGGTGCGACCCGAGGGCTTCGCGGCACTCTCGGGGAAACGCTCGGCATAGGCGGGGAGGTCCATAATGCGCTGGATGCGCTTGTTGAACTTCTGTGCGAGGGAGGCACTATAGGAGGCAATGGCAACGTGGCACTCGGGATTGAGGCCGAGGATGTAGGCCGGCAGGGCCACGGAGGAGCCGAGCGACTTGCCGTGTTGGGGTGGGAGGGTGATCATTAGGCGGCGCACCCTCCCCTCGGCAAAGGCCTCGAGGAGCGCGTAGTAGCGACGGTGGAATGGGGTGGCCTCGAAGTGGGGAAAGAGGCTCTGGGTGAATTGGAGTAGGCACATAATTTGGTGGTTGTTGATTGGGGGTGGATGGAAGAGCGCGAGACCTCGGGTGGTGAGAGTCTCGCGCGTGGATTCGTGAACGAAATGGGTTGGGGGTAGAGGTGTCGTGGCCCCGAGGGGGTTAGCCGAGGATGAGAGAGAGGAGGGTGCGGAGCGAGAAGTCGTTGGCCACCTCGGGCCCTTCGCCGTCGTCGCCCAAGCGTGTGGTGAGGTCCCACCACACGGGGGCAATGTCGCAGATGTCTCCCTCCGAGTTGCGGTAGATGATGAGCGTGGCGGTGAGTGTGGAGGCAAATCCCTCGTGGAAGTGGTCGATGTGGCCCGACCAGAAGTTGCGACTGCCGAGGGTGGCAACCAGAAGTTCGGACAACTCGGCATAGTCGGCAGTGTCGAAGGAGATGGCTGGCTCGGAGTTGTGGCGAAGGAGTGGGTGTGGGGAGGGGCTCTGTGGCAATTCGGCATTGTGGTTGCACTCGAGAGATGGGCGATTGTGGGTGGCGAGGCACTCTTGTTCCGTCGCGGAGGATGGTGCCAAAGTGTGATTTTTCATAGGTGTAAACTTGTTCAATAGAAATAAATTTCTTAACTTTGCACCACAAAGATAAGTTCAAAAACTGAATTAATCAAGACCTCGAAACAACAATTCCACTCAACACTTTTCTATATGGCTGATAATAAAGGACTCCGAATAAGGCAAATTCGCAAAGAATTGTCACTCACCGGCGAACAACTTGCAGCGCTCCTCGGTGTGGGCAAAAGCGCACTCTCGATGATTGAGACCGGGCGCACAGCTCTCTCCGAGCGCAACAAAAACATACTTGTTCAGGAACTGAACGTCAATCCCGATTGGCTCGACACAGGACGAGGCGAAATGTTCAACTGCCCGCGCGAAGAGTGGCAGCCCTTTGCCAAGCGCACCGACAACACCGTGCCACACCAAAGCGTGCCCCTCTACAACATCGAGGGTACGGCAGGACTCGTGCCCCTCTTTGTCGACCCCACCAAAATCAAGCCCATCGACTACATCCACATCCCCAACCTCCCCAAGTGTGACGGAGCCATCTATGTCGTGGGCGACAGTATGTATCCCCTGCTCAAAAGTGGCGACATTGTCCTCTACAAGCAGATGAACGATTGGAACAACATCTTCTGGGGCGATATGTATCTCCTCTCCATCGACGTCGAGGGCGAGGAGTTCATCACCGTCAAGTATATCCAGAAGTCCGAACGACCCGGATGCATCAAACTTGTGAGTCAGAACCCCCACCACGCCGACAAGGATATCGAAATTGAGCGCGTGAGGGCTCTGGCGTTCGTCAAAGCAAGCATCCGTATGAACTCCATCCGTTAGGGGGTGGGAGCAAACACACAATCACCTCATAGTAGCAATCTCAATTGATGAAAAATACACAAAGAATAGTCGCAACTCTCTTGGCGGCAGTGGCGCTCATCCTCTGCGCGGCTCCCCTCAGGGCAGCGGATAACACCTCGCTCGGTGGGGGACTGAACCTCCGCCTCTCGCCCCTCTCGCCCCCCACCGACACCCTCGCCTTCCCCTCGCTCGCCGCCCCCAAATACGACTTCTGGAAGCAGCGCACCACGCAGATGGGATTTGGACTCATAGGTGCCGGTGCCATCCTCTCCTCCGCCGATGTGGCCACGCGCTCGCTCCGACACGACTATCTCCCCACCTTCCGCTACCACTACGACGACTATCTCCAATACTCCCCTCTGGCCATAACCTATGCACTGAGGGCCTTCGGCATCGAGGGACGCAACTCGTGGGAGAGAGCGCTCGTTACGGACGCAATCTCCGCAGGCATTATGGTCTCGGCTGTCTATGCCGTCAAATATGGCCTCGGACGACTCCGACCCGACGGCTCCACCTACAACTCCTTCCCCTCCGGACACACCGCAATGGCCTTCACCGCCGCCACCATCCTCCACAAAGAGTATGGCACCACGGTGAGCCCCTGGTGGAGCATCGCAGGCTACTCGCTGGCTACCATCACGGGTGTGAGCCGAGCACTCAACAATCGCCATTGGCTCAGCGATGTGGTGGTGGGCGCAGGTGTGGGAATCCTCTCCACCGAACTCGGCTACCTCATCGCAGACCGTATCTTCGGCACCCGAGGACTCCGACGTCCCGTGGAGGAGTGGGAACCCGTGAGGGTGGGGCAGCGACCCTCCTATGTCGGCATTGGAGTGGCCCACAACCTGCTCGTCTACGACCGCGATCGCTACGCACTCGTTGCACCCTCGAGCATCGGATTCTCCATCGAAGGCGCCTGGTTCTTCAGCGAACGACTCGGCGTGGGTGGCGCGGCAAAGGTGGGTAGGTATGCACAAATAGTCGACAAGAATCTGCTCCAAGAGGGCTCCATCTGCGAGCCCGCACCCATCAACAACCTCTCCCTCGCGGCAGGCATTTTCTACAACCACCCCCTCTCGCAGCGCATCCACCTCGGAGCCAAAACCCTCGTGGGTGTGGCCCGCAACCATCGACTGCAAAATAGTGTGGTGGACGACAATGGCGGCCTCCTCGCCACTATCGACTACGACAACCGCGAACACCTGACCCTCACCGCAGGCCTCTCCCTCCGCTTCGTGGTGGGCGACAACCTCGGCGTGAGAATCTATGCCGACTACAACTACCTCCGTAGCGACTACTCCCTGACGAGCGCATCCGAGACTCTGGGAGCCGCTGCCAACCTGTGGGGTGGAGCCAATGCGGGGGCGTATGATAACTCCTATGTGGGTGTTGCGGGAACAGGAGTCGCGGGTGATCGCTACTCCGAGTGGCGCACTCCTCTGACTTTTGGCGTGGCTGTCGACGCACTTTTGTGGTAGCAATCCACGATGTGTAATGCGGTGAATGTTAATCTGTTGTGTGCTTTGTGGCGACGGTTGCCAAAAGTTTTTGCAAAAAATTTTCGCCAAAAAAGTTGCACAATTGAAAATAACGTTGTACTTTTGCCTCGCTTTTAGGAAGTAAATGCTGTTTTAGCTCAGTGGTAGAGCACTTCCTTGGTAAGGAAGAGGTCCCGAGTTCAATCCTCGGAAACAGCTCAAAATTAGGAAGAGATTTTTCTCTTCCTTTTTTGTTATATAAAAATCTGTAAATCACTTATATATACTCTATTTTCTTTGTTTTTATATTTTATTTTTTTACAAAATAGAGTTATTTTATTTCTCTATTTGAAAGATAATTTCTATCTTTATCAAAAGTAAAACAGAGTAAAAATAGAGTAAATGGAGGTGGTCTATGGCAACTTTTAATTACATCCTCGGTCCTAAAAAGAATGATGGACGCTATCCGATATATCTAAAAATCTGCAACGGCAAGACGAATACAATGCGTTCAATGGAAATTTC
>JAFPBB010000077.1 GCA_017390585.1 Tidjanibacter sp.
AGCGCCCGAGCCCCAGGCGGATCACCGAAACGAGGGATGACAAACAGTCATCCCTTTTTTCGTTTCGGTGATCGGTGTGTTACCCACCCCCTAAATCCCCCTCCTGTGAGGGGGACTTTTCGTTTTGCTCTTGAGGTGCTCCACTCTGGGTTCGAACCCAGCTTGTCCCCTTTCAAGGGGGTTAGGGGGTTGTAAACAAAGACCCGTAGGGCGCCTAAGCGCCCGAGCCCCAGGCGGATCACCGAAACGAGGGATGACAAACAGTCATCCCTTTTTTCGTTTCGGTGATCGGTGTGTTATCCACCCCCTAAATCCCCCTCCTGTGAGGGGGACTTTCGCTGCGCTCTTCTGTGAGGGGGACTTGTCGCTGCGCTCCTTTGGTATTTCGTGGGTGGGTGTGGAAATCGCAAAGTGTGGAGGGAATTCAATGTAGACGTTGATGAGGTGAATGCTCTTGAGATTAGAGTGTTGTGGTGTTGGCGATGCCATAGTTTTCCGAAATGTCGAGCCGAGGGGTTGACAGGGCAGGGTGGGGGATGGTATCTTTGTGGCGCGCGGCAATAGTGCCGCAGGCAACCACCCAACCACAACCGCATTATGAAAGTCAGTACCCTCCTCACTCATCTCGCAGCCGCCATCGTGGGCGCCGCTGTGGCCATTGCAACCGCGCCCCACAAACTCCCCGCTCCTACACTCCCTACTTTCCCTACACTCCCTACACTCTCTGCGCCCCTTCCCGAGCCCACCTCTCGGGGTGCTCTCTCGGTGCCGGTGTTGAGAATGAGTCGCGGTGAGGTGGAGGAGTTTCGCTCTGCGGAGGTTGCTGCCCTGCGCTCTCGAGGCACCTCCCTGCGTCGCACTCTCGCGCTCTCCACCACCCACGCCCTCCTTCAACTCGACACCACCCTCCTTGCTTCCACAGCAGCCGACCCAGCTACGCCCTCGGTTGAACCTTCTAACTCGCAGGATTCCACTTGTTTAACCCCCATCCTGAGCGATTCGCTGTGCCGCGTGCAGTGGCGCGATAGTTGGGTGAGTCTCGAGGTGGAGATGGTGCGTGAAGGGGCCCACATCCGGCTCACCTCATCCGACACCCTACGTCAGAGGCTCTTTCGTGTGCCCTATGAGTGGTGGATATTTCGTTGGGGCACCAAGGCGGTGCGTCAGGAGATCTCTTGCTCCAACCCCCACACGCGCCTTGTCTACTCCGAGTATATCCGCATTGAGCGCTGAGGGGCAAGGGGTGGCTTTTATCCTCCCTATGGCAGATTAGTCTCCACGGCGCTCTCTTGGCCGTAGTCGTCATCGGTCAGTTCGTAGTTGCGTGCATACTTCAGGTCGTCGACTCCGAAGTTGTTGTTCACCCCTATCTTGATTTGGTTGCTGCCGTCGTTTCGGATGCCATAGTGGGTGTAGTTGAGGTTTATGCGCGAATTGCTTATGCAGAGAGTGTTGTTGCTCTCGCCGCTACTTCCTCGCAGCACTATGGGCTGTTGCAGACCATAGAAGTCGCAATTGTCCACATAGAGGGTCATATTGCTACTTCCGCCGATGTATATTCCCGCGTGATTTGTTCCGGCCACGCCATCGTCTATGAATCCTTCGGGCAGGTCGCACTCATTGATGGAAGCGTTGAGTATGCGTGTATCTTGGCGTCCATTGGATACATAGAGTCCTCCGTGGGAATAGCCATAGTAGGTGCCACCGTCGACGGTGAGTTTTCCTCGGATGGTGGCTCCCGAGTGGGCGCCATAGATGTAGCAATCCAAGAGGGTGGTGGTGGAGTTGGTCTCGGAGTAGATGGCCCTGGCTGTTTGTCCATAGTCGTTGCCGGCGGCGTTGGCGCAGTGGTTGGAGAGAGCCTCCAGACGGCTCTGCTCAATGGTGCACTCTCCCCGATTGTAGACGCAGTTGGACATAAGTCCCGTTGCGGAGGTGACAATCAGGTTGCTCTTTGTGACTTTGGCACTGCAGCCCTCGTCTACCATCAGGGCGGTTATGGTGCCGCCATTGTTGTCGACAACGCTCACATTGCTACCCTCCATAGTGAATGCCGCATCCGAGGTGATGTGGATGAGGACGTGGGGGTTGTTTTTGGTGCCATTGCCATCTGCGACCCCCGTAAGCCTGCCTCCCACAACTGCACAGTCGGCCTTGGCTTGTAGCAGGGGGGAGTTCTCCTTGGCGGTGAGGGTGTGTTCTCCCAATTCGAACACGCAGTTGCGCTCCACGCTCACCGACACATCGGCCATATCTTCCAGGATGTAGTAGTGATATAGGCCGTTCTCGCAGTAGAGAGCCACGCGCGCACCTCGGCTATTTGCCAGCGCATTGGTGCCGACGGATTGGGCGTTCATATCCGCCACTGCCTCTTCGAGCGAGGCGTAGTGGTGGGCCGAGAGGGGGTATTGGGGTGTGGCTTGTAGTGCATAGCTTCTGCCCGCTTCGGTGCCGTTGGGGAACCTGTCGGCCGCGAAGGTATATGTGGCCAGAACCCTCTCCTCGCTTTCGATGCACACGCTTGCGTCGGGGGCGAAGGTGCCATATAGATAGGCGTTGCCTTTGGCATCGGCAGTGAGCGTGTGGCTCATAGTCTCCGAGCGAGGTTGGCTGCCCGCGGGTGTGAAACCACTCGTGGTGACAACAATGCGTAACCCTGCCAATGTTGCTATGCGTAGGCGGCTGTAGGTGCGCTCCACACCCTCAAACGAGATGGTTAAAGTGTTGTGGTCCATTGAGCATACCGCCTCGAGATACTCCTCTTGGCCGGCGTTGCACCCCTGCTTCAAGACAAGACTCTTCTCGGCCCACTCGTAGCAGGGTGCATAGAGTGCTGTGGCCGAGAGTTGCTCTCCCTCGATGTACTCGAAGGGGACGTCGTTAAGGTGCCAACCCGCCTCTGTGAGCGAGATGGTTGCGGTCTGCACCCCGCACTGCTCCGAGGTGAGCGACACGAGGAGCTCATCGCCAATCTCCCAGCTGGTTTTACCCTCATCCTGGGTGCCGATAGCACGGTTGGTGGCCCTGCCAAATTCCGGAAAATTCCCCACAACGACTCTCACGCTGTGTCGAGTCACTTCTACGGAGGGCTCGGTGGAGTGGTTGCAAGCAAGGGCAGCCACTGCAATGATGGCTGTAAGTAGGTAGTTATATAGCGTTTTCATCATAGAACCCTCCATCGTTTAGTTCAACTCCACCTCCGAATCGTTGTTCCATCCTCCGGGAAAACCATCTTTGTCGGGGGCCTCGAGGCTCATTGCTACGCCCATTTCCAACTCTATGTCTGAGACCTCAATTGTCGGTGTGAAATAATATCTCATATCCACTATGTGTTATCGTTAAATAGCCCGCAAATATAGCGAAAATGTGCAATATTGCACCCCGCCGATGACCTTCGGCAGAAATATGTGGCAGCGCAATGAACAGATGGGTCACGGAGGGGCAATGTGCAACTACGATTACCTCTCCTTCAGCAGATGCCGCGGGGCTCGTTGATGGAATAATTATTTTGAAGGGGGTGGGGTGGTGGAATTTGTGCAAAAATGAGTACCTTTGCGGATATGCAACTATTCTACGCACCAGAACTGACAACTCCGCTCTACACACTCCCCGAGGAGGAGAGCGGCCATTGTGTGAGGGTGTTGCGCCTCTCGACAGGCGACTCCCTCCATATCACCGACGGACGAGGTACGCTCTATCGTGCCGTCGTCGAAGATCCCCATCCCAAGCGCTGCACCATCCGCATTGTGGAGGAGTGGCCCGAATGGGAGAGGAGAGACTATAGGCTCACCATCGCCGTGGCTCCCACGAAAAATATTGACCGCATTGAGTGGTTTGTGGAGAAGGCCACCGAGTGTGGTGTGGATAGGATTGTGCCAATGCTTTGTGCCCACTCGGAGCGCAAGGTGGTCAAGGAGGAGCGATTGGAGAAGATTGCCGTGAGCGCAATGAAGCAGTCGCTCAAGGCCTATCTCCCTGTGGTGGAGCCACTCACTCCGTTTGCCTCGGTCATTGCCGAGCCCTTCGATGGGGTGAAGCTCATTGCCCACTGCGAGGAGGATATGGAGCGTATTTTTCTGGGCGATGTGGTTGCCAAAGGCGACAATGTGATGGTGCTGATTGGCCCCGAGGGCGACTTCTCGCCAGAGGAGATTGCGGCGGCGCGTGCTGCGGGCTTCAGGGAGGTGACTCTGGGAGGGAGCCGACTGAGGACCGAGACGGCGGCGCTTGCCTCGGCAATGTATGTGGCCTATATCAATAATTTATAGGGAGGAGTAACGATGGTTTCACTCGGCCATATTTTCTGGTCCTTTCTGAAGATTGGTGCCTTCACGTTTGGTGGGGGCTATGCGATGATACCGCTCATCGAGGCGGAGATGATCTCGCGCCGCGGGTGGCTCTCGAGGGAGGAGTTCTACGGACAACTCGCCATTGCACAGAGCATTCCGGGCCCCATTGCGCTCAATACGGCGGTCTTTGTGGGCTACAAGACGCGCGGTGTGAAGGGTGCATTTGCGGCACTTGTGGGGGTGGTCATCCCCTCGTTTGTAATCATACTGCTCATTGCCAGCTTTTTTGCGGAATTCAAGGATAATAGTGTGGTGGCTGCAGCCTTCAAGGGGATGCGCCCTGCTGTTGTTGCACTCATTGCCGCACCTCTGATTAATATGGCCAAGGGTATGAGTTGGTGGAAGATAGCCTTGGCATTGGCGGCTGCCACGGCCATCTGGTTGGCCGGCGTTTCGCCCGTGTGGTTCATTGCTGTGGGTGCGGTTGTGGGCCTTGCGTGGAGCTTCCGTTCGGAGGGCGCCACGGTGGGTGGCGCGGAGGAGTCCTCTCGGAAACCCGACGACGGAAAGGAGGTGGAGCGATGATATACCTCCAGCTCTTTCTCTCCTACCTGAAGATAGGCTTCTTCGGCTTCGGCGGTGGCTATGCTATGATTTCGCTCATCTACAACGAGGTGGTTGTGCAGAATGGTTGGCTCACGGCTGCCGAACTCGCCGATGTGGCCGCCATCTCGCAGATGACCCCCGGCCCCATTGCCATCAACTGTGCCACCTATGTGGGCTTTGAGGTGACGGGCAACGTGTGGGGCTCGCTGCTGGCCACGATTGCGGTGTGCCTCCCCTCGCTCTCGCTGATGATGCTTGCCACCCACTTCTATCTGCGACTGCGCGGCAACAAACACTTTGAGGGGACCATTGCGGGAATGATGCCTATGATGATTGGACTCATCCTCTCCTCGGCCCTGATGCTCTTCGGTGTGGAGACCTTCATCGACTGGAAGAGCTGGGTGATATTCCTCGGGTGCTTTGTGGCGTCGGTGCGAAAGGTGAACCCCATAGTGCTCATTCTGCTCTCGGCTGTGGTCGGCATAATTATATATATTTAGGTGTCATTCACCACGAACTTAATAATCCTCTTCTGCGCGGAAGGGGATTATTTTTTTGTAGGGGGGGCAGGAGGAATGTGAACTGTGGTTGGTGGAGGCGGTGTGGAGCGCTGTGGGCGAAAGGATTGGGTGTGAAAGGGGCCATTTTGTCGCTTGTTTGAATTTCCGATTTCGCCAAGCCTTTTGAACAAATCCGCAAATCAAGTGAACAAAAGGAAAACCTGTATACGATAAGAGGGGTTAACTTTGTATGCATTTCATTGTGTGCGCCCGTGGGGGCGTGTTGATGCTTCCGAAGGAGTGGCGCGTGACCCACGAGCGGAATGAATAAACTGCAAACACCAAACAACTTTTTAACTTACATTTTTATAAACCTAAAAACACAAAGCTTATGAAGAAAAATGTTACCCTTTTTCTGAGAAGTTCGCTTTTGAGCCTTTGCGCCGTAGCAACATTGCTACTCTCTGGCATCCAAAGCCTCAGTGCCCAACCGGGAGCAACAATGCAGCTCCAGAAGGTTTCGGGTGTGGTTGTTGATCAGCAGGGCGAGCCTGTTATCGGTGCAACCGTCGAACTGAAGGACTCCTTTGGTCGCGTGGCAGTAGCCACCAACGCCGAGGGTCAGTTTGTAATTGAAGCCCCCAAGAGTGGCGTTCTTGTATTCTCCTACATTGGTTTTCTCACCCACGAGGTGGCCATTGCAGGTCGCACAAACCTGACCATCTCGATGGTGCAGGACGCACAGGAGCTTGATGAGGTGGTTGTTGTGGGCTACGGTGTACAGAAACGCAGCTCGCTGACCGGTTCCGTATCGCAGGTTAAGGCCGAGGATATGGAGGCACGTACCATCACCACCGCTTCGCAGGCACTTCAGGGTAAGACCTCCGGTGTGCAGGTGCTCAGCGGTTCGGCTCGTCCCGGTGCATCGCCCTCGATTCGTATCCGTGGTATCGGTTCGAACGCCAGCAGTGAGCCTCTCTACGTTGTTGATGGCCGTATTGCCAGCGGTATCGCAGGTATCGACCCCAACGACATCGAGTCTATGGAGGTGCTGAAAGATGGTGCTTCGGCAGCTATCTACGGTGCACAGGCAGGTAACGGTGTTATTCTTATCACCACCAAGAAAGGTAAAGGCAATGGTAGGATTACCTACGATTTCCAGCGTACCGTTCAGAGCCTCGCCTACGTTCCCAAAGTGATGAACGCAGAGCAGTATATCGACTACTACACAGAGGATGGTCGTATCTCGATGGAGAGCTTCTACAACAACTGGGACTTCAAGACCAACACCGACTGGATTAGGGCCGCAACCGAGAATAGCGTGATGCAGCGTCACAATATGACCTTCTCCGCAGGTGACTTCGGCAAGAGCATCTATATTTCGGGTTCGTATCTGAACAACGACGGTATCGTTGCCGGTGACAAGGACTTCTATGAGCGCCTTACCGGTATGATTAACGCTTCGTGGAAGATTAAACCCTGGCTCGAGATTGGTACCAACAACCAGATTGAGTACTACGCTTCGAGTAGCGTTGCTGAGGGCTCCGAGTATGGTGGCTTCATCCTCTCGTTGCTTACTCTCGACCCCCTGACCAAACCTTGGTATGCTGTTGAGGATCTGCCTCGTCATATGAAGGAACTCTACTACGATTCGACCCTGCCCCCTATGCTTACCGACAAAGACGGCAATGTGTATGGTTCGTCGTACTTCGTAACCGGTGAGAACCGCAACCCCTTCATCCAGCGCGATAGCAGCAAGAGCCTCTCGCAGGGCTTCAACCTTAACGGTACCACCTATCTTAACTTTATGCCCGCCGATGGTCTGACCTTCACCTCGCGTTTGAGCTATGTTCTTTCGGGTGGCGAGAGCTACGGTGTCAACTACGACTACACCGACTCGCGCAAATACTTCTCGGAGAGCCTCAGCGTAAACGCCAGCGCTTCGCTCAACACCTACTACCAGTGGGAGAACTTCCTTAACTACACCAAGAACATCGAGGACCACCACTTCAGCGCAATGCTCGGTATGAGCTACTCGCAGAGCCGTTCGTTCGGCGTAAATGGTAGCGTTCAGGGCGTTGAGGGTGACATCGGCTTCAAGAAGGACGACCCCTTGTTCCACTACTTCGCATACAAGACCCCCAATGCCGACGATAACGTAGGCGGTGGCGAGCCCAGCTACTCGCGCAAGAACTCCTACTTTGGTCGTGTGACCTACGATTTTGCAGGTAAATACCTCCTGCAGGCTTCGCTCCGTGCCGACGCAGCAGATAGCAGCGTACTTCCCGTAGAGACCCGTTGGGGCTACTTCCCCGCAGCTTCGGCAGGTTGGGTGCTTTCGTCGGAGGAGTTTATGCAGAATGCTGCCGACGTTGTTTCGCACTTGAAACTCCGCGCAAGCTGGGGCCAGAACGGTTCTATTGCCGGCCTTGGTGGCTATAGGTATGCAACCGTCATTGCATCGGCAGGAGACTATCCTACCGGCAACCTCCTCCCCAACGGCAACTGGGAGTTCGTATCGAGCTACCTCCCCTCCTCGACAGGTAACCCCGAGCTTAAGTGGGAGACCGCAGAGCAGACCAACTTGGGTGTAGACGCACGCTTCCTCAACGACCGCCTCTCGGTGAGCGCCGACTGGTTTGTTAAGAAGACCAAAGACCTTATCGTGAGCGGTATCACTCCTTCGACTGTTGTGGGCAACACCGCATCTCCCGTGAACGCCGGTAACATCGAGAACCGCGGTTTCGAGATTGAGGTAGGCTGGCAGGATCGCATTGGCGAGCTGAGCTACGGTATCCGTGGTAACTTCTCGACCATCAAGAACGAGGTGACCTACATCCACGAGACCTTGGCAGCAATCGATGGCCAGAGCTTCCACACCTATGGCGCCATCACCCGCTTCGAGGTGGGTCGCCCCGCTTGGTACTTCTATGGTTATGAGTTTGGCGGCATCGACCCCAACACCGGTAACCCCACCTTCGTAGACCAGCTCACCGTAGATAGCGACGGCGACGGCACTATGGACCAAGGCGACGGCGTTATCACCGATGCAGATAAGACTATGATTGGTAAAGGTATGGCTGATGCTACCTATGGTATCACCCTCAACGCAGCTTGGAAGGGCTTCGATATCGTAGTATTCGGCACCGGTTCGATTGGCAACGACGTATACGCTTGCCTTAACCGTTCGGACTACACCCTCAATAAACTTACTTACTACACCGAGAACCGCTGGAGCGATAGCAATCGCACCGGTACCACTCCCAAAGCAGGTGCTGCCGATATGGATAAATACTACCTCTCGTCGGCCAACGTATTCGACGGTTCGTTCTTCAAGATTAAACAGGTGCAGTTGGGTTACACCTTCCCCAAGAGCGTAACCAAGAGGTTTAACATTGAGAATCTGCGTGTATACGCTTCGCTCGACGACTACTTCACCTACACCGACTACATCGGATTCGACCCCGAGGTTACCAATGGTGGTGTGGATAAAGGCACCTACCCCGTTTCGAAGAAAGTTGTTGCTGGTGTGAGCCTCGCATTCTAATAACCTAAAGCATTTATTGAACTATGAAAGCAAAATATATATTTTCGGTTTTGGCACTTTCGGCACTGATGTTCACATCGTGTAACGATTTGCTGGATATTCCCCAGCACGGTGTGCTGAATAATGAGACCTACTACCAGACCGACGAGGAGGCAGAGAGCGCAATTATCGCTTGCTACACCACCGTACAAGGCCTTGGTTACAACGCACTTCTTGGTAAGAACTGTCTTACCGACGACTTCTGGGCAGGTGGTGGCGGTCGCGCCGATAACGCCGACCTGGAGGCTTGTAACGAGTTCACTTTCAACACCGACCTCGCATTCTTGGAGGGTATGTGGACCTCATACTACGGTATCATCTACCGCGCAAACGTTGTTCTGGAGCGCCTTTCGGACGACAGCGACGTGAAACTCCGCGCAAAGGCAGAGGCAAAGGTATTCCGCGCGTGGGCACACTTCGAGCTCACCAGTATGTGGGGCACTCCTCCTATGGTAGACCACTTGCTCGCACCCAGTGAGTATCAGATTGCAAACGGCGACCCCAAAAAGCTCTATGCATTGATGGAGAAAGACCTCACAGAGGCTATCGAGTCGGGTAAACTGACCGAGAAAGAGAGCGTGAACGACAAGACCTGGCGCATCACCAAGCAGTATGCACAGGCACTGCTCGGCAAGGTATATCTCTGGCAGGGTAAGAAGGCCGAGGCAGCAGCCGTTCTGGATGAGGTTATCAAGAGTGGCAAGTATGAACTCTGGCACGACTATGAGAACCTTATGACCTACCCCGGTAAGCAGAACCCCGAGAGCTTGTTTGAGAGCGTGAGGGTCTACGACTCCAACAACACTTGGCTCAACTTCTACTCGATTGTGGGTGTGATGGTTCACTTCCGTACCGATAAGATGAGCGGTGATTGGAAGGCGCTCAACTTGGCAAACACCGGTTGGGGCTTTATGAACCCCCAGGAGAACCTCTACAATGACTTCGTTACTGTTGAGGGCAAGGATGGCTACCGTCTGAACGCCACCATCAAGACCTACGAACAGATGAAAGAGATGGGTGTTTCGGTTACACAGCCCATCATCAACGAGGGTTACTTTATGTGGAAATGGCGCTATACCTCTGAGGCAGACGACCTTCCCGACATTGCTTCGATGGCCGATTCGAACAACTTCCGTTGGATGCGCTATGCAGAGGTTCTTCTGCTTGCTGTGGAGGCCAACCTCGAGAGCAACCCCACCAAGGCTTTGGAGTACTTCAATATGATTCGCACCCGCGCACAGGCTCCCACCGTTTCGAAAATCACTATGGAGGATCTGCAGCGTGAGAAACGTATTGAGCTTTGCGGCGAGGGTGTGCGCTTCCAGGATATGCTCCGTTGGGGCATCGCCGAGGAGAGGATGAAGAATCAGGGTGCCTACTGCCCCGAGCTTCAGCCCAACGGTAAGGTTGAGCAGAGGGTTTACAATAGTGACGCTTCCAAGTATGGTTTCAAACCCAAACACAACCTCCTGCCCATCCCCGGCACCGAGACTCGTCTGAACAAGGTTATCGACCAGAACCCCGGTTGGTAGTCGAGAGCCGAGAAGAGAGATTCTTTTTTGAGTAAAAACTTAGAGATTACAACTATGAAAATGAACATAAAATCGTTTTTTGCTACACTGTTGGCTCTGGCAACCCTTTCGGCTTGTACCACCGAGCCCGCAATTGACGACCTCGAGGGTAAATACCCTGCCCCCAAAGAGTTGTCGCTGACACTTCTCTCGCAGGAAAGGGTGAAGGGCGAGAAAGTCAACACATTCCACATAACCCTCGCAACCGAGGGTGTAAGCCTCAATGGTGAGCAGTTGGCTGGCAGCGGTCAGGTGCTCGACCTGCAGTTCTTCGGTGGCAAATACTACCTCGAGCCCACCACCTACACCCCCGCAGAGGAGGAGAAGGCAGGTAGGTATTTCATTGGAAACAACGGCTCGGCTTACTACACCGTAGAGAACGGCACCGCAACCGCCACCCAGATTGAGAAAGGCTCCATCACTGTTGCTCAGGTTGAGAACGACTATGAGATCTACGGTACTTTGTGGCTTGTTGGCGGCGAGGCTGTGAAGTTTGAGAGCGCTGCAAACATCGTCTACGAGGGCTTCCCCGAGCCCACCAAGCTCACTCAGCTCATCTCGGCTACCAGCAACGTCGCAAGTGGCACAATGAGCGTTACCCTCAACCTCGGTACTGCCGACATTAGCAGCACCACCGACCCCACCACTTGGCAGACCGTGTGGACCGGTGAGGGTTACTACCTTGCAGTAGACCTCTACTCGGCTGATGGCTACCTCCACGAGGGCACCTACACTGCTTCGGCTGCAGGTGGCGCAATCAACGAAGGCGAGTTTGGCATTGGTTGGGATCCCGGCGATTTGTGGGGCATCGGTATGGTGTTCGAGAATTGGGGCACCTGCTGGTGGACCGTTTCGGGCGGCACCACCTCGGCTGAGAAGATTACCGAGGGAGAGATTGTGGTTGCCAAGAGCGGCTCGACCTACACCATTACCTACCAGGGTGGTGACATCTGGTGTGAGTACAAGGGTAAAGTCGACGCCCTGAATCCAAGCGCAGGCGAGGGCGGCAACGAGGACACCAACGAGTACGTTGAACTTTCTAACCTCATCTCCGCAACCAGCAATGTTGCAAACGGCACCAAGTCGCTCACTATCAATATGGGTCAGGAGGGCATTAGCTCCACTACCGACCCTAACACTTGGCAGACCGTGTGGACCGGTGAGGGTAACTACCTCGCTCTGGACATCTACTCCGAAGACGGCAAACTCTACACCGGCACCTACAATGCTTCGGCTGCAGGTGGCGCAATCAATGCTGGCGAGTTTGGCATTGGTTGGGATCCCGGCGATTTGTGGGGCATCGGTATGGTGTTCGAGAATTGGGGCACCTGCTGGTGGACTGTTTCGGGCGGCGCAACTTCGGCACAGAAGGTTGTAGACGGCACCGTTACCGTTGCTGTTGAGGGCGCCAACCTCGTCATCAAACTCCTCTCCTCGACTACAAATGCCAAGTTTACCTATCCCGTTGCAGAGTTCAAGGATGCTGCCGGCAATGTTATTGAGGTCGTAAACCTCGGTGGCGGCGAGCCCGAGCCCGATGTTGACTATGTTGAGTTGGTGACCGTTATTTCGGCAACCAGCAACGTTGCAAACGGCACTAAGAGCGTAACCCTCAACCTCGCAGAGGAGGGTATCAGCTCGACCACCGACCCCACCACTTGGCAGACCACTTGGGAGGGTGAGGGCCACTACCTCGCAGTGGACCTCTACTCGGAGGATGGCACCATCGCTCCCGGCACCTACACCGCTTGTGCAACTGGTGGCACAATCAATGCTGGCGAGTTTGGCATTGGTTGGGACCCCGGCGATTTGTGGGGCATCGGTATGGTGTTTGAGAATTGGGGCACCTGCTGGTGGACCGTTTCGGGTGGCGCAACTTCGGCAGAGAAGGTTGTCGACGGCACCATTGAGGTTTCGCTCGAGGGTAATGTCTACACCATCGCACTGCAGAGCTCGCTCGTGAACGCTCGCTACATCGGTGAGATCACCATTCCCTAAATAGTTTTGACGCCTATGTGGTCGGAGGGCCCACAGCTCTCCGACCACGCGGGGGTCTCTGTTTTTTTTTGATAGTATGAAACATTTTCTTACCTTAGCCCTTCTGATTCTCCTTGGATTGGGGAGTGCCGAAGCTCAGCGACTGCTCATCCGCGGTGACGATATCGGCGGTTCGCACGCCTCAAACGTGGGCGTCATTACAACCTACACCGACGGCATCGAACGCACCGCCGAAGTGATGGTCGTGGGCCCGTGGTTCCCCGAGGCTGTGGAACTGCTCCGCGAGCACGAGGGTTTGGATGTGGGTGTCCACATTGTTCTCACGAGCGAGTGGGACGGCTACAAGTGGCGTCCGATGACCGAGTGTCCCACGCTGTGTGACGAGTATGGCTACTTCCTGCGCGGTACGTTCCCCTCGCAGGCCTATCCCGAGGGCTCGATGATGGAGCGCTCGGCGGCCATCTCACTCGAGGAGGTGGAGGCCGAAATGAGGGCGCAGATTGAGCTGGCACTGAGGCTCATACCACAGGTGTCACACCTCTCGAGCCATATGGGTTGCACGAGGATTACACCCGAGATTGCGGCTCTCGCGCAACGACTTGCCGAGGAGTATGGCCTGCCTCTGATGGACTCGAGCGGGCTGTATGAACACCTTCCCTACGGTATGGGGGTGCCTCTGGAGGAGCGCGAAGAGCGCTTTCTGGCGGCGCTGGCCACAATGGAGAAGGGTAAGACCTATATGCACCTCGACCACCCCGCCATCGACTCGCCCGAGTTGAGGGCCACGGGACACGTCGGCTATGAGAATGTTGCAGAGGACCGTCAGGGCGTCATCGACCTGTGGACCTCACCCCGCGTGAAGGACTACATTGCGACACACGGAATAGAGTTGGTCAGCTTCGGCCAGCTGCTAAAAGAGAATAAATAACCATAATAAATACAAAATCGACCCAATTATGAAAAAACTACTTATCTTGGCTGCTGCGCTGGTGATGTCGCTTGGCGCATTCGCACAGCAGGCTCTCTGGGGCGGTCAGAGGATCGTGTCGCCAGAGATCAACCCCGACAATTCGGTTACATTCCGCTTCGTAGCTCCCAAGGCTATCAAGGTGCAGGTTACCGGTGACTTCCTCCCCACTCAGACTGTTGAGTTTGAGATGAACGGGCGCCAGATGTCGTTCGATATGCCCGGTGTGGCCGACCTCAAAGAGGGTGAGGGTGGCGTGTGGTCGTTCACCTCGCAGCCCCTTGCAAGCGAGCTCTACAACTACAACTTCATCGTTGACGGCATCTCGGTTAAGGACCCCAACAACGCCTACGTTCAGAGGGACATCTCCAATATTATGAACTACTTCATCATCGGCGGTGGCAAGGGTGACAACTACCTCGCACAGGATGTTCCCCACGGTACCGTTTCGAGGGTGTGGTACGACTCGCCCAACACCGAGAGCAAAGTGCGCCGTATGAGCGTCTACACCCCCGCAGGCTACGAGCAGAGCAAGAAGAAATACCCCGTACTCTACCTGCTCCACGGTATGGGTGGCGACGAGGAGGCTTGGCTCTGCACAGGTCGCACCGCACAGATTCTCGACAACCTTATCGCACAGGGTAAAGCCGAGCCTATGATTGTGGTGATGACCAACGGTTGCCCCCAGCACGCTTCGGCTCCCGGTGAGAGCCACGAGGGTATGTACAAACCCTACAACGTCTCCTCAATGGGCGGCGCATTCGAGTCCTCGTTCGGCGACGTCATCAAGTTTGTGGACAGCCGCTACCGCACCATCAAGAAATCGAGTGGCAGGGCTATCGCAGGTCTCTCGATGGGTGGCTTCCACTCCTACCACATCTCGGCAAATATGCCCAAGACCTTCGACTATGTTGGTCTCTTCTCGGCAGCTATTATGCCCCACGAAGGTGTTTCGCACCCCATCTACGACAATATGAACGAGAAACTCGCTGTGCTGTTCGGCAACAACCCCAAACTCTACTACATCGCTATCGGCAAGACCGACTTCCTCTATGAGGCAAACGTGGAGCTCCGTCAGCGACTCGACGCTGCCGGCTACAACTACATCTACAACGAGAGCGAGGGTGGCCACGTTTGGCGCAACTGGAGGGACTATCTGCTCGACTTTGCACCCCGTCTGTTCAAATAGTCACCCCCAAGGAGAAGTATAACCCATTGAAACTCCCCTTGTGGATATGAAACTACGCAATATAGCAATAGTGCTGCTCTCCCTCTCTGCCATTCTTGCGACCTCCTGTTCGGACGACAGGAAGGAGCCGGATGTGAAGCCACGCGTGAGCGGAAAGATTGTCAGGGATGTTGTCGTACCCTCGGTAAACCTCAATGGCGAGGACGGCATCATCACCCTCTATCTCCCCTCCGACTATGAGACCTCGGGCAAACGTTACCCCGTTCTCTACCTGCTCCACGGTATGTGGGGCGACCAGAACGATTGGGCCAATAACAGTATGCACACCACCTGCAATAATATCATCAATGCGGGTGATTGCTCGGAACTTATTGTGGTTATGCCCTACGGTGCCAACGACTTCTATGTCAATGGCTTCACTGCGGGTGTCAAGTGGGAGACCTATTTCCACGAGGAGTTGATACCCTTTGTGGAGAAGAACTACCCCTGCCGCACGGACCGTTCGTCGAGAGCCATCGCAGGTCTCTCAATGGGAGGCTTCGGTACGGTGTATCACGCCTACAACTATCCCGAGAAATTCTGCGTAGCCTACTCTATGAGTGGCGCTGTGGAGGGTATGGGTTGGGGTGCAGCCCCCTCGCTGAAGATGATTTTCGAGCATAAGGGCTACACCGCTGAGGACTACGCCTCGCTGCCCGAGCTCTATCTGGAGTGCGGTAAGCAGGACACCACCTGCTACCCCGCAAACCTCAATACCCACGACTATCTCGAGCGAATCAACTTCCCCCACACCTACCTCATCCGTGACGGTATCCACGATTGGGCATTCTGGAACCTCTGTCTGCCGAAGGCTCTCCGCGCCGTAGGTAAACACTTCGCTGTGGAGGAGGCCAAGAAGTAGGAGCGCGGGAGTGGGATAGAAAGTGTTGCACCCTCTGTCGGAGAGGGCAGAGTGGCGGCGACGCTCCACAAATAAAAGGCTAAATATTAATCCACTAAAGAATGAAGAAGAGAATGAAAAAACTACTTGCAACAACTCTTGGTGTGCTGACCTTGGTCGGCTGCACCCAGAAGAGTGCGGATGTGCCCCAGCTCAATGCCAATAATATTGACGAGGTTGTGGCCGCTATGACCCTCGAAGAGAAGGCACTGTTGGTTGTTGGTACTGGTATGGCCGGTTTCAGCGCCAATAGCGCAGCCGTAGGTGTGACCCAGCAGATTGTTCCCGGTGCGGCAGGCACCACCGCAGCAATCGAGCGCCTCGGTATCCCCGCCATTGTGCTTGCCGACGGCCCCGCAGGTCTCCGTATCACCCCCATCCGCAAGGATGACCCCAATACCTACTATTGCACCGGTTTCCCCGTAGGAACCCTTCTGTCGTGTACTTGGAACACCAACCTCGTTGAGGAGGTGGGTAAGGCTATGGGTAACGAGGTTAGGGAGTATGGCGTTGACGTGCTCTTGGCACCCGCGCTCAACATCCACCGCAACCCCTTGTGTGGCCGCAACTTCGAGTACTACTCGGAGGACCCCTATCTGGCAGGTAAAATCACCTCGGCTATGACCAAGGGTGTTCAGAGCAACGGTGTGGGCGTGTCGCTCAAGCACTTTGCTGTGAACAATCAGGAGATCAACCGCCGCGGCGTTGACGCAAGGGTGAGCCCCCGCGCTTTGAGGGAGATCTACTTGCGTGGCTTCCAGATTGCTGTCAAGGAGTCCGACCCCTGGACCATTATGAGCTCATACAACTATGTGAACGGCGTCTACACCTCGCAGTCGCGTGAGCTGTTGCGCACCATCGCTCGTGACGAGTGGGGCTTCGACGGCTTGGTTATGACCGACTGGGGCGGTGGCGACACCCCCGCAGAGCAGATGTGGGCCGGAAACGACCTTATTATGCCCGGCACTCCCGAGCAGTCGGCTGCTATCGTCAAGGCCGTTGAGGAGGGTAGTTTGGCTGTTGAGGACCTCGACTACTGCGTGAGGAACATCCTCGACGTTATCGTTCGCACCCCCCGCTTCGCAGGCTACGAGTATAGCAACAAACCCGACCTCAAGGCTCACGCCGAGGTTACCCGTCAGTCGGCAGCCGAGGGTATGGTTCTGCTCAAGAACGAAAACGGCGCACTTCCCTTCTGCGAGTGTGTGGAGAACGTGGCTCTCTTCGGCGCCACCTCCTACAAATTCATCGCAGGCGGCACCGGTTCGGGCGACGTAAACAAGGCCTATGTTGTTGACCTCAAGGAGGGTATGACCAACGCAGGCTACACCCTCAATGCTGGCATAAACAAATACTACGAGAACTACATCGCCGATGAGACCCGCAAGGCTGAGGCTGCTGTGGATAAGAGCAACCCCTTCTGGCGCTTCATGGTTAAACCCAACATCGTCGACCAGAAACTCCCCGCAAGAATTGTTAAGCAGGCTGCCAAGAGCGCCGACGTTGCAGTGCTGACCATCGGACGCAACTCGGGTGAGGGCGCAGACCGCGTAGTGGAGAACGACTTCGACCTGACCGCAGGCGAGCAGGAGCTCATCGCTCAGCTCACCGAGGCATTCCACGCCGAGGGTAAGAAGGTTGTTGTGGTTCTGAACATCGGTGGCGTCATCGAGACTGCAAGCTGGAAGGCTCAGCCCGACGCAATTCTGCTCGCTTGGCAGGCAGGTCAGGAGGGTGGAAACACCGTTGCAGACGTTCTCTCCGGTAGGGTTAACCCCAGCGGTAAGCTCGCAATGACCTTCCCCGTGAACTATATGGACCACGCTTCGAGCGACAACTTCCCCTGGCACTTCGTTGTTAAGCCCGAGGAGCGCTTCGCACTCTTTATGGGCACTGCCAAGAACGAGACCGGCGAGCCTCGCAAGGATATCGAGTTCTGCAACTACGAGGAGGATGTCTATGTAGGCTACCGCTATTTCGACACATTCGACAAGGAGGTAAGCTTCCCCTTCGGCTACGGTCTTTCCTACACCTCGTTCGACTACTCGAACGCAACCATCGAGAAGGGTAAAGGCGTGTGGAACGTCACTGTGGACGTCACCAACAGCGGCAAGGTTGCAGGTAAGGAGGTTGTGGAGATTTACCTCTCTTCGCCCGCCATCGAGGCTGGTCGTCCCGAGCAGGAACTCGTGGCATTTGCCAAGACTCAGGAGCTCGCTCCCGGTCAGACCGAGACCCTCACCCTCACCTTCGATGCCCACTCGCTGGCTTGGTACAATGCCGACAAGAGCGCTTGGGTAATGGAGAAGGGTGACTACGTTGCCAAGGTGGGCGCATCTTCGCGCGACATCAAGGCCGAGCTTCCTTTCTCGGTTAAGAGGGCAAAGGTTGTGGAGAAAACCAACGACGTTTTGCACCTCAATGCAGAGCTTAACCTTCTCAAACCTGAGAATAAATAGCCCGCAATATGTAATCAAAAGGGCTCGACAGTAGAGCCCTTTTGATTTTTGTTGCCATCTTTGATGGTTCCACCCAATGCCAAACCCGCATCCGACGATGAAACGTACGCTTCTACTCTTCGCATTTCTCTGTGGCCTCACGCTGCTTGGTTGCACCCGCTCCGAGCAGGGCGAGGGGATGGAGAGCGACTTTGTGCGTATTACCGAGCGTCTCTCGAGTAGCACCATCAACGATATCGTGGAGGATAAACTCGGCTATATCTGGATTGCCACCGACCGAGGCCTTAATAAGTACAACGGCTACGACTACCACAACTACTTCCACACCAGCAACCCCAATAGTTTGATCGACAACCAGGTCAAACACCTCTTCTGCGACTCGAGGGGTATTATCTGGGTGGGAACCCCTCTCGGCCTGTGTTACTACACCAAGGAGGACCGCTTTGAGCAGGTTGAGCTGCAATCCCCCACATCTCCTATTGCCAACATCCACGAGACGGCCCAAGGTCGCATTGTGGTGAGAAGTATGGAGTTTGTGGAGGTATTCGACTGGAACAGCGCCGAAGGGTGCCTTGTGCCGTATGGTACCCACAAGCTCGAAACACCGTTTTGCACCTCCTTCTCGGACCGAGATGGCAGTGTGTGGATTGTCTATCCCGACAGATTGATAAGGCACGATTTCGACACCCTAACATCCTCCCCTCCTATTATGTTGGATGGGTTTGTCTCAAATGCTTTTATGCACCAAGGCAACTTCATCTACCTGACAATGTGGGATGGGACTGTGAGGTTTTTCAACACCACCACAGAGGAGTTCAAACAGCCAAATAGTTTGAAGATATTTGCGGGCGGAGTGAATGCCATTATGGATTTTTTGGGTGGGAGTCTGCTGATTTGCACCGCCGATTTGAAATACTACATTTTCAATCCCCTGGAGGATGAGTACACGCCCATCGAGGAACTCAAACACCCCGTGGTTACTCCCAATGGAGTTCTTTCGACCACTCTCATCGACTCCAAAGGAAACATCTGGTTTGGCTCCAAAGACCAAGGCATTTCGGTGCACTATACCCAGGCTAAGTATTTCAATACCAATAGCGACTTGATTCAGGCCTTTAGCAACAAGTCGGTTGTGGGACTTGCGGAGGACTCCAAGGGAAACATCTACATTTCGACCTTCAAGGATGGTCTATGGAGGTGGAATATGGCAAGTGGCTCAATCCAGAAGATTACCATCGAGAATAAACCCAATGGCAACGGTGTTAGTCAGGGACGAATCTTCATCGACAATAGAGATAACATATACCTGAACTACCCCTTTATTGTGGCCAAACTGCGCCAAGGTCGCAACGACAACGAGTTGGCCGTTCAGAACATCTATTTCGTTCCCTCGGGCACAGCCTACGACCTTATGTGCGATAGCCGAGGCAGGGTGTGGGCCGGCACAAACCAAGGTTCCCTCTTCCTTTTGGGCGAAAATCCCGGCCAAATAACCGAGGTGCCTATTGAGCAGGCGGAGCAAAGAAGCGCAATACTCACCCCCGAGATTGTGGAGCTCGCCGACGGACGCATTCTGGCCCTCACGCTCAATGTGGGCATAACCATCTTCGATGGCGAGAGCCTGGAGCAGACAACGGTTTTGTTCGACGATGTGCTCGACGATGTGTTCATCCCTACCGCATTCCGCATCCATAGTAATGGCGAGGTGTGGATTGGCACGCGCGGTCAGGGTCTCTTTGTCTTCAACCCCGCCGACAACACCATCAAGGCCAAGGGCGGCATCCACTGCAAGGAGATTATGGAGATTATTGAGGTGGCGGACGGCGATTTGTGGATTTCCACAATGGAGGGCCTGAGCCATTGGGATAGCTCGAGCGATAAGTTCTACAACTACTTCACCTCCAATGGTACGGGCGGCGACCAATATAACGAATCGGTGGGCCTGCTCACCTCAAAGGGGGCGCTCCTTTTTGGTGGCACCCACGGCCTGACCTACTTCAACCCACAGAGCGTGTCGAATAGGCGCACCGCCAACCTCTACATTGAGGACCTCTACATCAACAACACCCTGCAACACTCCTTCAGCAGTAGTGCTCTCGACCAACACATAACCGAGGCGGAGAGGATTGAGTTGCGCCACAATAGGGACGCCAATGTGGGCTTTACCTTTGCGGCCATCGACTACTGCGAGTACCCCTCCATCCACTATCGCTATCGTATGGAGGGATTCGACGAGGAGTGGATTGACTCCCGCGGCTCCCGCACAGCCTCCTATTCCAACCTCCCTGCAGGTCGCTACCGCTTTGCGGTGCAGGGTTGGAACAACGACTACTCGCAGCTTGTGGGTGAGGATAGCGTGGAGGTTGTTGTGCGTTCCCATCCGCTCCTTTCGCCCGTAATGTGCTATGGTGTCTACCCGATACTCCTATTCCTCGCCCTGGTAGCCTTCTATCAACACCGCAGGCGCAGTAAGCGCCAACGCGAGGAGATGGAGCAGGCCATTCGTGAAAAAGAGCAGGAGAAGAGGGTCAATGATATGAATATGAGCTTCTTCCTGAATATCTCCCACGAGATGCGCACCCCGCTAACGATGATTAAGGGGCCGCTGGAGATGCTCGCCAGCGACGAGTCGATGAGTGAGGAGAACCGCAAACTCCTCGGAATGACCACCCGCAATGTCAATCGCCTGCTCCGCTTTGTGAGCCAGCTGATGGATGTGAGCAAGATTGACAATGGCAGTATGCGCCTCGAGGTGGGCTACTCGGATATCGTGGGCGTGGTCAATCAGATGGTCGACGTCTTTGCGCTCAATGCCACCGAGAAGGGCATTACGCTGGTGCGCCACGGCTTGGAGGATAAGTATATAACGCTGATTAACGAGGATAAGATTGAGAAGATTGTCTCCAATCTGGTCACCAACGCCATAAAATTCACCCCCTCGGGAGGCCGCATCGACATCTGCTTCGATGTCATCTCCGGGGGCGAGGCCGGAGAGCTGTTTAGTGCGGCTGTGGAGCGTGGGTGCGGGACGTGGGTGAAGATTTCCGTTGCCGACACGGGCATCGGAATCCCCGCCGACAACCTCGAGAGAATCTTTGAACGCTACTTCCAGGTGCGCCATACGGGCAGCGCAGTGAAGAACTACGGTACGGGTATCGGACTCTACTATGCACACTCCCTCGTGGAACTCCACCACGGATTCATTAAGGCCGAGAACCGCGACGACGACACCTCGGGTGCCCGCTTCACATTCATCATCCCCGCCGATGAGAGCGCCTATGAGGTCGATGAGCGACGCTACGGTAAGGAGGCCAAGAGTGTCGACGTGGTATCCTCGATTGTCACCGCCTCACCCTCGTCGATGACCACCTCGGAGGAAAACCGCCAACGACTGCTCATCGTCGAAGACGAGACCGAAATGGCACGCCTACTGCGAATCCTCTTCGAGAAAGAGTATGCGGTGGTGAACGCCTACGACGCCGAGAGCGCACTCGCCTCCATCGAGGAGAGTATGCCCGATATCATTGTGAGCGATGTGGTTATGCCCGGTGTTATGGACGGCTATGCGCTCTGCCGCAAGGTGAAGGATGCTCTCCAGACGAGCCACATCCCTGTGGTGTTGCTGACGGCCAAGTGCGACGTGGGCTCGCAGGTTGAGGGCCTCGATGCGGGTGCCGACGCCTATGTGATGAAGCCTTTTGAGCCGAGCTACCTGCTGGCACTTGTGGGGTCGTTGCTCACCAATAGAGACCGCATCCGCGGTCTGCTCGGTAAGGTCACCCACACTCAGACCATCGGCGACGAGAAAATCTCTCCCTACGATAAGGAGTTCCTCGACAGCCTCTATGGGCTGATGGAGAAGGAGCTCTCGAATCCGGAACTGAATATCAACCGTATGATAGACGTGCTGAAGATTGGCCGCACGCGATTCTACTATAAGGTCAAGGCCCTTACGGGCGAGAGCCCCAACGTCTTTTTCCGCACCTATAAGCTCAACCGCTCGGCAGAGTTGCTTGCGGGAGGTAAACACAGCATCTCGGAGGTGGCCGATATGATAGGCTTCTCTACCCTTTCCCACTTCTCGACGAGCTTCAAGAAGCAGTTTGGCTGCTCGCCGAGTGAGTGGATGGGTGAGCATCGCAAGGCGGAGGGCGCGGAGAGTGCCTCGGAGTAGGGTGCCTGCCGAGGGGGTGGATGCCCCCCGCCGACCCAAAAGCGAAACCACTGAAACCAAGAACTATAAACCAATTAAACAGACCAACAGCTATGAAAAAACTGCTACTTGTCGCCGCGATGGCTCTGCTCTCCATCGGCGCATCGGCACAGGAACTTGCCAACTTTGTGAACGGCGGTTCGAAGAAGACAGAAATCAACGAGGACGGCACCGTGACTTTCCGCTTCGTGGCTCCCAAGGCTATCGAGGTGTTGGTTACCGGCAACTGCTTCCCCACCGAGTCCCGCGAGGTGGAGTGGAATGGTCGCCAGATGACCTTCGATATGCCCATCCCTATGGCATTGCGTGAGGGCCCCGGCGGCGTGTGGGAGTACACCACCCCCGAGCCTCTCAAGCCCGAGCTCTACACTTATAGCTTTATCGTTGACGGACTCAATGTCAACGACCCCTCGAACCCCATTATGCAGCGCGACGGTAACCGCTACCTCAGCGTTCTGCTCATTCCCGGTGAGGCTACCGAGAACTACTTTGAGGCCAATCAGAGAGGTAATCTGGAGAAGGTGTGGTACGACTCCAAAACCCTCGGCCTGAACCGCCGTATGTATGTCTACACCCCCTATGGTTACGACAGCGCAAAGGCCAAAAAGACCAAATACCCCGTTCTCTACCTGCTCCACGGTGGCGGTGGCGACGAGGACGCTTGGACCACTATGGGTCGTGCTTGCCAGATTCTCGACAACCTCATTGAGAAGGGTTTGGCTGTGCCTATGATTTGCGTTATGCCCAACGGCAACCCCGGTCAGCAGGCCGCACAGACCCAGCTCCTGCCCGTTAAGCAACTCGATTGGAGGGCTCCCGAGAACCAAAATCTCTACATCCACTCGCTCGTTAAGGACGTTATCCCCTACGTTGAGAGCCACTACCGCGTGATCGCCAAACGCGACGCAAGGGCTATCGCAGGTCTCTCGATGGGTGGCGGCCACACCCTCGCCGCTTCGGGTAACTACCCCGGCACCTTCGGCTACATCATCCCTATGAGCTGCGGTGCACAGGATACCCCGGAGATGAACGAGCAACTTCAGGCTATCAAGAAAGCAGGCTATAAACTCTATCAGGTTTGCTGCGGCGACGCCGACTTCGCATACCCCGGCACCCTCGTTCTTGAGGAACTTCTCAAGCGTAACGGTCTGGAGCACACTATGTACATCAACGGTGGCGGCCACGTTTGGAGCAACTGGCGCATCTACCTCCAGGATATCGCACCCAAGCTCTTCAAGTAGCACCCCACTACCCACAGAGGTGGGCGTAGACTCTTTGTGAGGGTTTTGTCGGTGGAAGTTGGCGGATATATGAAAAATAATCGTATATTTGCTAACGACTTACCGACAAAACTCTTATTTTTATCCATAATTACCTATTATGAAACTTCTTACTAAACTTGCACTCCTCCTCACCATCGTTGCAGGCTTCGCGGCTTGTGCGGAGAAGGAACCCGAAAAGAAAGCCAAAGTGGAGGTAGAGGCCTCCGTAAGTGAGGTGACAGCCGAGTCGGCCCTGCTCACCGTAACCCTCAAAAATGCCGATAGGGCAGTCTACCTTGTGGAGCAGTCGGATGCCACCCGCGAGGCCGCCAGCGAAGAGTTGCCCGCAGGTGTGGAGATTGAGTTCGACGCCCAGAAGTCCTACTCCGAGCCTCAGCAAGTTGAGGTGCGCGTGGGTGGCCTTGAGGCAGGTGCGACCTATGCCATCAAGGTTGTGGCCACCAATGGCGATTGGACAGAGGAGTGCCAGACTCCCCTCTTCGAGACCGCAGCCCCAGAGCAGTCCAAAGCCTCCGTTGTGATTGACATCCAGAAGGTTGAGACCGACGGCGTGGATGCAGTGGTGACGGCTACCTATGCCGACGTGGTCTACTTCGACATCGTTGAGGCAGCCTACTTCGACGAAAATGGCGGCACCCTCGACTCCTTCCTCCTGAACACCCACCACGAGAGCTTCTTCTCGCCCATCAGCCGCAGCGAGGAGCCCTCTGTTTTGAACCTCCCCTTGTATGGCTACAACCCCGCCACCGAGTATGTCTTTATAGCCTACGTCACCCACAACGACTCCTCCAAGCTCTTCGAGGCCTCCGATGTGAAACGCTTCACCACCCTCGAGGCTGCAGGTCCCATGGTGGAGATGAGCGACATTGAGATCACCAGCATCGTGGGCCACGCTGTGGAGTTCTCCGTCACCACCCGCTACATCGACGACTTCGGCTTTGTGGTTGTCCCCGCTGCCGAGTATGTTGAGATGACTGCCGAGCAGGTGATCAAATCCTCGCTCCAGTTTGTGTGGGACGACGGCAACCTCTCGTGGGAGCAGGAGTTCACTTTCCCCTTCAGTGCCGACACCGATGCCAGCACCCCCTATGTGGTGGTTGCCGCAGTGGTAAACGACCACTCCTCGCTCGTTAAGAGTTTGGAGTTCACCACTCCCAAGGAGGAGATGACCGTGGAGAAAGTGAGTTTCAACCCCACCCGTCTCCACCTCACAAGCAGTGGCTCCGACCACTTCCTCAAAATGTCCAACGCAATGCAGGAACTCTGCATCCACCTGGTGAGCGAGACCTTCGGTGGTCGCTACGACAACAACGACACCGACGAGAGCCGCACCTTTGTGGCCGAGGGTTCCTACTACAAGAGGCTCAATAACGACGGCAGCTATTCGACCTACGATCAGCTCGACACCACCATCGGCAATATCGACCTCTATGAGAATGTCATCACAGGCCTCTGGGAGACCTACGGTTCTTTCAGTTTTGCCGTGCCCTCGGGTAATAACTCGTGGCTCACTATCGAGATTGAGTTGCCCTCGGGCGCAACCATCGAGGGTATCCCTGCACGCGACCCCGTGGAGTTCAATCTCAACATCACCAAGGCCGAGGTCGAGCAGGACGCCACCAGCAAGGCCATCTGGAACCTCACCCTCGAGCAGGATGCCAACAACACCCTCACCTTCAAGATCAAACTCGACTCCTCCAAGTATGAGTATATCCCCACGGGCACCTATCTCAACGATGGCCAGGGTACTCCCTGCCTCGAGAGTTGCTCGATGATTGTGAACAACGTGGCAACCTCGTTGGCCTCCTCGAAGGTGGGCATCAGCAAATTGCTCGTGGAGCACAATCCTGCAACCGGTGAGACCTTCGTGAGCGCCAAGGTCTACGTTAAGTCCGGCTCCGCGGTGGTGAACATCAAGCGCAGCGGCCCCTTCAAACTCTATGAGGAAGTCGAGCAGGGACTCGAGACTGTCGACGAGAGCCGCAACCTGATGATCTGGGCCCTGTGGTCCTCCGACACCGCCACTTGGATGCTCGATTGGGCAGGCGACAACTTCTATGGCAATTTCTACTTTGTTACGGGCAAGAACAGCCCCAACTACCTCCCCGAGGGTCGCTACTATCTGCGCACCAGCGCTCCTGCCGACGGTAGTATGTGGGTAGACTGCACCAAGAGTTTCGTGGCCAAGCTCCGCACCTCCGACCAGATGAAGATCAAGACCGATGCCGAGGATGCCTACATCGATGTCACTGTGGTTGAGCAGGATGGCACCTATCTCAACACCATCAAGGGCACCATCTACACCACCAATGGTTTCTACAAGATTAACTTTGACTATGGTATAGAGCGCGGTCCCATCTATTAAAAAGCGCATCTCGCGGGTGATTTCCGCGTTGCACTGCGATAAGCCGGCTCCTCATTTGCGTCAGCAAACTGCGGGCCGGCTTTCTTGTGCGCCTTGAAATCCCCTCGCGATATGCGCTTTTTAAGTCGTGGGGGAGCATATCTTTCGGCACACTGCGGGCCCGCTACTTCGTTTGGCAAAAAATTCCCTCAGCGATATGCGCTTTTTAGTGGGGTGGGCGACTGCGGCGTCCGACTGCGATAAATCCCCTGCCTCATTTACGAAAAGTAAACTCGGCAGGGGTTTTCTTGTGCGCCTTGAAATCCCCTCGCGATATGCGCTTTTTAAGCCGTGGGGGAGCATATCCTTCGGCAAACTGCGGGCCCGCTACTTCGTTCGGCAAAAAATTCCCTCAGCGATATGCGCTTTTTAGAATGGCACTCTTGTGCGCCTTACATTCATCGAGAGATATGCGCTTTGTGTGGCTTCTTGAGGTGGGCCAATCAAGAGATTGTGGCTCGCCAAGCGCGAGGCGAGAGGCCCACAACCCGTTTGAAATATTTGCCGAAGAGGGATTGGGATTCGAAGCCCAAAAGGTCGGAAATCTGTTGTATGGAGAGGGTTGTGGAGTTCAGCAGTGCTTTGGCCTCGGTGGTCACAAACTCCTCAATCCATCTCACTGCCGATTTGCCCGATGCCTCCTTGATGATTTTGGAGAGGTATTTGGGTGTGATACATAGCTTTGAAGCGTAGAATCCCACCTCGTGTTGTTGTTTGTAGTTGTTGTGTACCAACTCCACAAAGGCGTTGAGTATCTCATCGCACCTTTTGAGTTGTTGGGTGTTGAGGGTGTCGTGTTTAGTGCTTGTGTAGGAGTAGAAGAGGGCGAGGGTGAGGTGGCGGGCAGCCTCGAGTCTGTGGGGTATGTTGCTCTTTGTCAGATTGCGAAGCATCGTGTAGAAGTGGGCGAGTATGTGGGCATCCTTGCCAAGCTCGAGCACGGGACTCTCCACAATGCTTTTCTCCAGGGCGAAGAGGTTGTGCTGTGTGGAGAAGAGTGAGTTGGAGAAGTTTCGGGACATAATGATGACGTGTGTCCTCACATCGTCGCTTGTGCGGAGGGTCTCGATGATTGCGTCGGCAGGCAGGGTCACCATACAGGGGGCTTTGGCGTGGAAATCGCGCATATTGACTCGGAACCACACTTCGCCTTGGAGGTAGATCACGCAAGTGGTGACATCCGTCTTGAAGGGTGCTTTCTTCATCTGGTTGATGTTGGTGTTGTCGATGAGGATAACATCGTCGCCTATGCACATATCGCTTGGGGTGATGTCGCTGATGCGGCCACGCCACTCTATGTAGTCAATCTGTTTTTTGTGGGTCATAGTCTGCTTGGAGTTTAATGCAAAGATATGATATTTTTCGCCTAAAAGGGATATTTGTGTTGCTGTTTTGCGCCTATCGTGCCAAAAGTTTGGCATAATGGGCGAATTTGATTGGGGGTTTGCATCCTACCTTTGCACCGTCAAACCAAGAGTAAAGATTGTTTTATGAAGAGCAAAAGAATCATTCTGGCATCGATGGCCCTGCTACTTGCGAGTGGCGTTGGTGCACAAGAAAAATGTGTTGAACCCCAAAATGACAGCGAAATGAAAAACAAACAACAGACCGAACAGCAAGAGGAAAAAAAGGTTGGTTTCTTCAGGAGGGCTTTCCGCGATATGAAGGAGAGCGCCCGACTCCAACACAAAATCGACAAGGCCAACTACGAGGCCACAAAACTCGAGACCAAGGCTTTCTATCAGGAACAAAAACGACTCTCGAAGCCCTCGGTGAGAAGTGCTGCCGAGCGTGAGCGTATGGAGCTCCAACTCCAGGAGGCCAACCGCAGGAAAGAGGAGGCGCAGGCTAAACTCGACTCAATCAGAAATAGGTAGCGACGAAGGAGATGATTATGAAGAAGATTATTCTGACATTGATGGCCCTCGCTTGGAGTCGACCTCGGCCACTTCTCCATTGGCGTGGGCTATGAAATGCGCGGTAGCCGCAGTGCACTGCAACTCGGGATGGGTATTAATTTCTAAGCTATGGTGTTTCGGGCTTGGCAAGGGTGCCAAGCCCTAATTTTTTTCTATCTGGCTACGACATCGGTGTGGTGTGTTGCCGAAAGAAAGCAACAGATGTTGCAAAACAAAGAAACCGCGACCCCAAAGTCGCGGTTTCTTTGTATGGAGCGATGCACTCCGCCGTTGTTAGTTAACCTGCTGTAGGGCAACGAGTTTGGCATAGAGTCCTCCGCGGGCTATGAGCTCGCTGTGGGTGCCCTCCTCCGCAATGCGACCCTGCTCAATGACGATGATCTTGTCGGCATTCTTGATGGTGCTCAGGCGGTGGGCAATGATGAGCGAGGTGCGACCTCGGAGCAGCTTGTCGAGCGCCTCCTGAACGAGCTTCTCGCTCTCCGTATCGAGTGCGCTGGTGGCCTCGTCGAGGATGAGAATCTCGGGGTTCTTGAGCACTGCGCGTGCAATGCTGAGTCGCTGGCGCTGACCACCAGAGAGTTTGGTGCCGCGGTCGCCGATGTTGGTCTGGTAGCTCTCGCTGGTCTCGACGATGAAGTCGTGTGCATTGGCCACGCGTGCGGCGCGGATGATATCCTCCATTGTGGCGCTCTCGTTGCCGAGGCGGATGTTGTTTTCGATGGTGTCGTTGAAGAGGATGGTCTCCTGCGAGACGATGCCCATTGCCTCACGCAGCGAGGTGAGGTTGTAGTCGCGGATGTCGTGTCCGTCGATGCGGATGTCGCCCGAGCAGACGTCGTAGAAGCGAGGTATGAGGTCGCTGGTGGTGGACTTGCCGCCACCCGAGGGGCCCACGAGTGCCACGGTCTGACCCTTCTCCACGGTGAAACTGATGCCGCCAAGCACCTCCTTATCCTCCTCATAGGCAAAGCGTACGTTGCGGAACTCTATGCTCTGCTCGAAATTCTTCAGCTCGAGGCCGCCACCCTCGGGGGAGGTGATGGTGCTCTCGGTGTCGAGCAACTCCAGCACGCGGCCACCAGCTGCAATGCCCTGATTGATGTTGGCAAAGGCGTCGGTGAAGGCGCGCATAGGGCGGGTAATCTGGGTGAAGATGGCTATGTAGGCGATGAATCCGCTGCCGTCGAGGGTGCCCTCACCGCTGAGCACGAGTGCGCCACCGAAGATGAGCAGACCTGCAGCGGCGGCAATGCCCATAAACTCACTCATAGGCGAGGCCATCTGCTGGCGATACATCATTCGGCGCGAGATGTCGGAGAACTTCTTGTTGATGGCCCTGAACTTGCCGCGGAAGAAACCCTCGGCATTGTAGGCCTTGATGACCTTCACACCCGAGAGCGACTCGTCGAGCACCGAGGTGAGCTCGCCGAAGTTCTGCTGAGCCTTGAGTGCGGGGTGGCGCAGTTTCTTCACCACACCTCCGATGAGCAGAGCCACCAGCGGGAGGTAGAGGATGGAGAAAAGCGAGAGTTGCCACGAGATGGAGACCATCGCAATGATGTAGCCTATGATGAGGAAGGGCTCGCGGAAGACCACTTGCAGGGTGTTGACAATGCAGAAGCGCACGGTCTGCACATCGGAGGTGATGCGCGACATCATATCGCCCTTGCGTGCCGACGAGAAGAAGGATAGGTTGAGCCCCATAACGTTGTCGAACACTTGGTTGCGGATGGTCTGGAGGGTGTTGATGCGGAGGTTCTCCACGGTGCGCTGACCGAGGTAGCGGAAGGTGTTGCTCAACAGGGCCGAGATGGTGACGAAGGCAGCCAGCAGGATGAGGATGTTCATCGTGTCGTAGTCGGCTCCGTAGATGGAGTAGAGGAGGTAGTTGAGCAGGTCGGTGAGGTAGTCGACGCTGAGTCGGAAGTGTGGCGCCGAGGTGACTGCCTCGAGCATAGCGCCGCTGTCGAAGAGGGTGCGCAACAAGGGGATGATCATCACGAAGTTGCAGGTGTTGAACAGCGCGTAGAAGAGTGTGTAGAAGAAGTAGGGGATGGCATATTTGCTCAAGGGGCGGGCAAAAGCCAGGAGCCTCCAATATGTTTTCATACTTTGGTGTTTTGTTTAATCCGGAAACAAAGAGGGCAGGCAATGCTCCATTGTGGCGAGCCGAGCCCAAAATTGTGTACAAAAGTACGCAAATAATTGTGGATATTGGCAAAGAAAGTGTAACTTTGTGAATTGTAAAACGCAAATTAACGTAAAAAAGAACATAACTCACTATGAAAAAACGTGTACTCAGTGGTATCCGCTCAACAGGTCAGCTTCACCTGGGCAACTATTTCGGAGCCCTCCGCAACTTTGTGAAACTGCAGGAGGAGGCCGAGTGCTTCTTCTTCATCGCCGACTACCACTCGCTCACTACTCACCCCGACCCCTCGATTCTCCACGGCAACGTGCGCAACATACTCTCCGAGTATCTGGCCGCAGGCATCGACCCCGAGAAGGCCACCATCTATGTGCAGAGCGATGTGCCCGAGGTGGCAGAACTCTCGCTGCTGCTGGGTATGCACGCCTATGTGGGCGAGCTCGAGCGCACAGCCTCCTTCAAGGACAAGGTGAGGAAAAATCCCAATAACGTCAACATCGGCCTGCTCAACTACCCCGTGCTGATGGCCTCCGACATCCTGCTCCACAGGGCCGACTATGTCCCCGTGGGCAAGGATCAGGAGCAGCACCTCGAGATGACTCGCCACCTCGCGCGTCGTTTCAACCAATTCTACCAGACCGAGTTTTTCAACGAGAATGTGGCTGCCTACAACTTTGGCAAAAACCTTGTGAAAATCCCCGGTTTGGATGGCTCGGGTAAGATGGGTAAGAGCGAGGGCAACGGCATCTACCTCTCCGACCCCGACAATGTCATCCGCAAGAAGGTGATGAAGGCAGTGACCGATAGTGGCCCCACCGAGCCCAACTCGCCCATTTCGGAGCCCGTGCAGAACATCTTCACCATTATGGAGTCGGTGTCGACGCCCGACACCATCGAGTTCTTCAAGGAGAAATATGCCTCCTGCGAGATTCGCTATGGCGACCTGAAGAAGCAACTCGCCGAGGATATCATTGCCGCTGTGGCTCCCATCCGTGAGCGCATTGAGGATATCCGCAACAACGAGAAGTATCTCCACGAGGTGACCGAGATGGGTGCCGAGAAGGCTCGTCGCAGCGCGCGTGCCACCATCGACGAGGTGCGCCGCATTATGGGTATCTACAAGTTCTAAGGGGTGACCACCACACATCGAGGCGGTGGGGCGTCTGTGAACCTACGGCGCCATTTGCGCGCTCCGGGTGATGGTTGTCAATGGATTAGCTAATTGGAGTGGGGTGGCGAGTGCAATCGGTGCCCCACAATCCACATCAATACTTTTCACGTCTCTATTCTCTCATTTTTCGCCAAGTGATAACATCGAGTAGTAGCCAGCGTATGCCTCTTACGGAGCGATTGCTCTTGTGGCTCAATCTTCAGGCACGTCGCATCAGCACGCGACAACTAACCTTCATTCTCGCCATCGTGGTGGGCCTCGTCTCGGGCGGTGTGACCTGCATCTTCGAGTGGTTCCTCGGACTCATCAAGGAGGGACTCACGAGTTGGTTTCCCAAGGAGGAGGTGGGATGGCTCTACCTGCTCTACCCGATGGTGGGTATCATTCTGGCGTCGCTCTTTGTGCGCTTCATCGTCAAGGACGACATCTCGGAGGGTGTGACCAAGGTGCTCAAGGCTATGAGCACATCCTCCTCGCAGATCAAACCCCACAACTGCTACTCCTCCGTTGTGGGCGGTGCGCTGACCATCGGATTTGGTGGTTCGGTGGGTCCCGAGGCGCCCATTGTGCTGACGGGTGCCGCCATCGGCTCCAACATCGGTAGGCTGATGAAACTCAACTATCGCAACCTCACGCTGATGCTTGCTTGCGGTGTGGCCGCGGCCCTCTCGGCAATCTTCAAGGCCCCCATCACGGGTGTGATTTTCGTGATGGAGATTCTGCTGCTCGATATGAGTATGACGGCCATCATCCCACTGATTATCTCTTCGGTGACGGCGGTGACGCTCACCTTCTTCGTGCGAGGCTTTGAGCCTATGCTCTCCGCTGGAACCATTGGCGATTTGTCCTTCTCCCACATTCCCATCTACCTGCTGCTGGCCATTGTCTGCGGACTTATGTGCTACTACTTTATGAACACCAACTTCCGCGTCAAGGGGCTTATCGACCGCCTCGGAAAACCCTGGAAGAAGTGGGTTGTGGGCGGCTTGGCTCTGGGTGTGATGATTATGCTCTTCCCGCCTCTCTATGGCGAGGGCTACGGCATCTTCCACCACTTTATGACGGGCGATGTGACTGCCGTATTCGACAACTCGGGCTTCTATGATTTTCGTCACAACGAGTGGGTTGTGCTGGGCTATCTGGTGGCGATTATGTTCGTCAAGGTGGTGGCTATGGCTGTTACGAATGCCTCGGGAGGTGTGGGCGGAACCTTTGCACCCTCGCTCTTTGTGGGTGCCTTTGTGGGAGCCATCACGGCCTATGTGGCCAACACTTGGTTTGCTGCCGACCTCTCCATCGCGGCCTTCTCGCTGGTGGGTATGGCGGGCCTTATGAGTGGAGTTATGAAGGCTCCGCTGACGGCAGTCTTCCTCATTGCCGAGATCTCGAGTGCCTACCAACTCTTTGTGCCTCTGATGCTTGTCTCGTGTGTCTCCTATGTGATCAACCGCTATCTGGAGCCCGACTCAATCTACACCAAGACCCTCCGCAAGAAGGGACAGCTCCTCACCCACGACAAGGATCAGGCCGTTAGCGTGGTGTTGTCGGTGCGCTCGTTGGTGGAGACCAATATGCTCACCGTGGGAGAGTTCGACACGTTGGGCGATATGGTTGTTCGCGTGATTCCCCACACTACGCGCAACATCTTCCCCGTTTTGGGTGAGGGCGACAAGTTGCTCGGCGTGGTGGAGTTCGACAAGTTGAGGAAGGATATGTTCGACCAGAGTAAATATCCCAATTCGGTCCGCAGGTATATGACTCCTCCTGCGGATGTGATTTTGGAGGGAGAGAGTGCATCGAGTGTGCTGGAGAAGTTTGAGCAGACGGGTGCGTGGAATCTTCCGATGACCACCCGAGAGGGGGTCTACATTGGCTTTGTGAGCAAGTCGCGCATCCTGACGGCCTACCGCGAGAAACTCAAGGAGATGACCCAGGAGTAGCCTGACCCCGCGGGGGTATAAGCTCTGCGCTGTATTGCATTGCATACTACTCTACACAACGCACACGCCCCCGCGTAATGGGCGGGGGCGTGTGTTGTTGGATGGATAAATCATCATATTATTGTGAAACTAACATTCATAGGACCGGCCTATCCGTATAGGGGAGGTCTGGCGACAATTATCGAGACTCTGGCAAGAGTCTTCAGTGGGAGAGGTAATGATGTGAAAATCAAGACCTTCTCACTGCAATACCCCACGCTCCTTTTCCCCGGCAAGAGTCAGTTTCGCACGGGTGAACCACCCGCCGACCTGCGTATTTCCCGCGAGGTGAGCACCATCAATCCCTTCTCGTGGTTGAGGGTGGGGCGTAGACTCCGCAGGGAGGCACCCGATTTGGTGGTGCTCAAATATTGGACCCCTCTGATGGCACCCTGCTTCGGCACTATCTGCCGCTTGGCGCGTAGGAATGGCCGCACAAAGGTGGTGGTGCACCTCGATAATATCACCCCCCACGAGCCCCACTTCTACGACAGGCTCCTGAATCGCTACTTCCTCCGCTCCTGCGACGGCTTCATCTATATGTCCGAGGCTGTCCACCGCGACCTTGCCTCCTTCCGACCCGATGCACCCGCACTCTTCTCCCCCCATCCCCTCTTCGATACCTATGGGGAGCCCCACCAAAGAGAGGAGGCTTGCCGTAGGCTCGGGCTCGACCCCGCCGTGAGGTATGCTATGTTCTTCGGCTATGTGAGGGACTATAAGGGGTTGGACATCCTGCTCGATGCGTGGGCGTTGCTCAGGAGTGAGGGGCGTACCGAGGGTAGGCGACTGCTCGTTGTGGGCGAGGTCTATGGCGACGACACAAAATATCGGGAGCAGATTGCCCGCTTGGGCATTGGGGATGAGGTGGTTGTCCACAACGACTTTGTGCCCGATGGCGAGGTGGGCCTCTGGTTCTCCGCAGCAGATATGGTGGCGCTGCCCTATAAGTCGGCCACTCAGAGTGGTGTTACCCAAGTGGCCTATGCTTTCGATGTCCCTATGGTGGTGACCCGCGTGGGCGGATTGGAGGAGATGGTGGCCGACGATGTTGTGGGAGTGCTGGCCGACACCACTCCGCGTTCGGTGGCCGACGCCATTGCGCGCGTGTGGGAGGGCGATAACTTGGAGCGCTACCGCGAGGGTGTCCGACGCGAGAAGAGCCGCTTCTCGTGGGAGGCCACGGCGGATAGGATTGAGGATCTTGTGGAGATTATCAACAGTAGGTAACAGAATCGGAATACCACGTAAATAGATAGAGGGCGACCCTGCGAAGGGCCGCCCTCTGTTTTTTGGGACTATTCCGATCCGTTATTTTTTGATGTTGGGCTCCTCGAGACCGAAGTTGTTCTTGCGGTTCTCCCTCTTGAGCCAGAGGCTGAAGAAGAGTGCGAGCACGCCAAACGAGGAGAAAATTACCATAGGCAGGGTGTAGCCACCGGTGGCGTCGAGAACGTTGCCAATGAGGATGGGCACTGCAAAGAGGCCGATGTTCTGAATCCAGAAGATGATGCAGTAGGCCGAGCCGAGGATGCGGTTGTCGATGATCTTGGGTACCGAAGGCCAGAGAGCTGCGGGCACCAACGAGAAAGATACGCCGAGGATAACCACGATGGTCACTGCCAACCAGCTATAGGGGAATGCGGGCAGCAGGAATGCAAACGAGAGGTGGCAGAGAATCATCACCAACGAGCCTACCATAAGCATCGAAGCAGCCTTACCCTTGTTGTCGATGAAAGCACCGAGGAAGGGGGTGAGCACCATAGCCAAGATGGGGAAGCAGCTGAAGAGCTGTGCGCCGTTCTCAATGCCGAGGGTGGTGTTCAAAAAGTCGGGGGCGTAGCGCTGGAAGGGGAAGATGGCCGAGTAGTAGAGCACACACAGCAGAGCCACCAACCAGAACATCTTGCTCGAGAAGATCTTGCCTAGGTCGCTGAACTTGAACTCCTCCTCCGAAGCCTCCTCGGTGAGCTCGCCGGCAGCGATGAGCTGCTTGTCGAACTTCTTGTCGAGAACCACGAATACGGAGTAGAAAATCAGACCGATGAGCAGCAGAATGGCGCCGAATGCCACGGGAGCCGACACGAGGCTGCCGAACTTGGCAAACACCATAGGCGAGAGCCACATTGCTGCAAACACGCCCAAACGTGCAATCGACATCTCAAGACCCATAGCCATAGCCATCTCTTTGCCCTTGAACCACTTGGCAATAGCTTTCGACACGGTGGTACCTGCCATCTCGCAGCCGCAACCGAAAATCATAAAGCCCAAGCAGGATACCTTTGCGGTGGCGGGGAGAGTGGTCCACCACGAGTTGAGCCAAGTCTCCAGGCCGGAGCCGATGAAGAGGTCGCTCATACCGTAGAACTTGATGCCTGCACCGATAACCATCAGCGAGGCCGAGAGCATACCGGTGAAGCGGATGCCCATCTTGTCGAGGATGATGCCGGCAAAGATGAGGAAGAAGCAGAAAACGTTGAGGAAGTACTCACTTGCGGCGTAGGTGCCGAAGGTGCCGCTATTCCAACCGAGACTGCTCTCGAGCTGGCTCTTCAGGGGCGAGAGCATATCCACAAACATATAGGCAAAGAACATCATCAGGGCGATGAGAATCAGTGCCGACCAACGAACAAAGGCGGAGTCGTTGAGTTTTCTTTGAATCTGTTGTACCATAAAGTTTTGTTAGTAATTGAAGTGTGATTAATGTGTTTATGTGTTTGAGTTTTGCTGTCGTTTCGGGGCGGGCGGCAACTACTTGGCTGAGTTTTGCTGTCGTTTGAGTATTGCATAGGCATCCTTTATGCCCAGCTCGCCCGCTTTGGAGAGGTCCATCGAGCCCTTCTGGGTATCCTTCAGGTAGAGCTGCACGAGGCCGCGGTTGAAGTAGGCGTCGGCGAGTTCGGGGGCCAGCTCGAGTGCGCGAGTGTAGTCGTCGTAGGCGGCGGGCATATCGCCCGACAGGGCGTGGAGGTTACCTCTATTATAATATATATAGGCCAAGTCGGGGGCCAATTCGGCGGCTTTGTTGAGGTCGGCAATCGCCTCGTCGTAGTTGAATGTGCGGTTGCGCGAGGGGCGGAGTGCCATATCCGAGTCGAGGGTAATCTTCTCGGAGAGGGTCACCGAGGAGATGAAATCGATCATCTCGGCGCGGGTTACGGCCCTATTGAGGTAGAGCATAGCGTTGTTGGGGTCGAGTCGGATGGCCTCCGAGAGGAGGTTCACTGCCGATGTGTACTGCCTCATTGCCAGCTGCGATATGGCCCAGCGGAAGATGGACTCCACGCTGCTGTAGGCCGCATCCTCAAATCGTTTGTTGAGTGCCGCCACCTCCTTTTCGGTGAGTGTTGTGGGGGTGTTGGTGAATACGATGGTGGTGTCCGCGGCCACCGTAGACTCCGCAATGGCGGGGTGGTAGTAGCGGTGTTGACCAATGGATGTGGGGGCCGAGAGTCCCCAGCGATACATCTCGCGGATGGTGGTGTGGGAGTCGTTCTCCTCGGCGAGTTTACGTTCTGCCGAGCGCGTTTCGAACGAGACGAGCTGGTTGAACTTCCTCGAGGTGTCGGCCCAGAGGGTGAGACCTTCGGGATCCTCCTCGAGTCGAGCTTCATACTCGGCAATTTTCCTATAGGCAATGGCGCGGTCGCGCTTGGCGCCGTCGGCATCGTGGATTATGTCTTTGATGATTGCCCTCTGGAGGTAGGCATTGGCAAAGTCGGGATAGAGCTCAATGGCCTTGCTGTAGTCACCCAAAGCCTCGCCATAGCGCTTGAGTTCCATCAACACAGCGGCACGGTTGTAGTAGCCTTTGACGTTCTCGGGAGCGTGTTCGACCACGAGGTTGTAGTGCTCCAGAGCCTCCTCGAGGCGGCCTGTGAGGGAGTAGACTATGGCCAGGTCGAAGTAGGCGCTGGTGACATAGGGGTCGATCTCGAGGACCTTCTTGAAGTCGCCTATGGCCTCCTCATAGCGTTCGAGTCGGCAGAGGGTTATGGCTCGGTTGAAGCGTGGGGCGAGGTAGGTGCTGTCGCATCGGAGCGCCATATCGAACATTTCGAGTGCCTCCTCGTTGCGCTGTTGGGCCATCATCAAGGTGGCCTTCTGGTTGTAGCCCTCGGAGTACTCCCTGTTGGTGCGAATGGCCTTCTCGAAGTTCTCATAGGCGGCCAGGGTGTCGTTCATTCCGAGCATTGCCACGCCACGATTGATGTGGGTTTGTGCGTCTTTGTCTGTGAATCGAAGCACCATATCGAAGTCCACCACCGACTTCACCCACTGCTTATTTCGCAGGTGGGTCACTCCTCTCGAGTAGTAGGAGCCGGGAAGGTCGGGGCGCAACTCTATGGCGGCCGTGAGGTCGCGGACAGCGTCCTCATAGTTGCCCATTTCGGCGTGGACAATGCCGCGATAGTGGAGTGCTTCGGTGTAGACGGGGTTGATGTCGATGGCTTTGCTCAGGTCGGCCCTTGCACCTATGAGGTCGCCCAGGCCGAGTTTGGCATAGCCTCGGAGATAGTAGGCCTCATAGGACTCCTTGTCGGAGCGGATGAGGATGTTGAGGATGTCGATTGCCTCCTTGTAGTTGTCGCTGGCGAGCATATTGCGGCTTGCCCAAGCTATGTAGCGCTTGTTGTACTGCGCGTCGGCGGAACCGACGCACAGCACAAGCACCATTGCGACTATCGTTAGCAATCTCTTCACTCTCTCGTTGCTACTTATCTTCTACTTCTATTTGTTCTTTTGTTGTTTTGTGTTGGCCAGAGGCTATTTCAGCGCAGCCATACGCTCCTTGATGGCGGCAATCTTCGCCTCGGCGTCGCGCTGTTTGTTCCTCTCGTTCTCCACCACTGCTGCGGGCGCATTGGCCACGAAGCGCTCGTTGGAGAGTTTGCCCATCACGGTGCGGAGGAAGCCCTCGAAGTAGGCGAGCTCCTTGGCCATCTTCTCCAACTCCTCCTCCACATTGATATTTGCGCTCAGGGGAACGAAATACTGAGTGGTCTTGACGATGAAGGCTGCGGCGGTGGGGTTCTTCTCGCTCACCTCCTTGATCTCGGAGAGGCCTGCCATCTTCTCCACGAGGCAGTTGTAGGCGGGGTGGTAGTTCTCGTCGGCGATAACCTCCAGAGCCACTTTCTCCTTATTGGGAACGTTGCGCTGTGCACGGATATTGCGGACGTTGCCTACAACCTCCCTTGCGAGGTCCACCTCGGCGAGCATCTTCTCGTCGTAGGGTTTGTGCTCCTCGAAGAGGCTGAGCATAACGCTCTCGCCTTCGGTGCGCTCCGAGACGTGCTGCCACAGCTCCTCGGTCACGAAGGGCATAAAGGGGTGGAGCAACTGCAACAGGCGCTCGAAGAAGCGCTTGGTGGCCTCCACAGTGGCGCCATCGGCGGGCGAGCCATAGGCGGGCTTAATCATCTCCAGATACCAGCCGCTGAAGTCGTCCCAGAAGAGACGGTAGAGGGTCATCATTGCGTCGGAGATGCGGTAGGCCTCGAAGTGCTCCTCGATCTCCTTGTAGGCCTTCTGGTAGATGTTCTCAAACCACTCCACAGCCTTGGCGCAGTGGTCGCTCTGGGCGAGGGTGTTGTCCACCTCCCAGCCGGTCACCAGGCGGTAGGCGTTCCAAATCTTGTTGCAGAAGTTGCGGCCCTGCTCACAGAGGCTCTCGTCGAACATCAGGTCGTTGCCTGCCGAGGTGCAGAGCAGCAGTGCCACCCTCACGCCGTCGGCGCCATACTGAGCCATCAGATCCAGCGGGTCGGGCGAGTTGCCGAGCTGCTTGGACATCTTGCGGCCCAACTTGTCGCGCACGATACCGGTGAAGTAGACATTCCTGAAGGGCCTCTCCTGCCTCCACTCATAGCCGGCCATAATCATCCTTGCAATCCAGAAGAAGATGATGTCCGGACCGGTCACGAGGTCGTTGGTGGGGTAGTAATATTTGATCTCCTCATTCTCGGGGTGGTTGATGCCGTCGAAGACGCTGATGGGCCAGAGCCACGAGCTGAACCAGGTGTCCAGAACGTCCTCGTCCTGACGCAGGTCGGCCATCTGGAGCGACTCGTCGCCGCTCTTCTGGCGCGCCAACAGAAGTGCCTGCTCGGCATTCTCGGCCACCACAAATCCTCCCTTGGGCAGGTAGTAGGCGGGAATGCGGTGTCCCCACCAGAGCTGACGGCTGATGCACCAGTCCTGGATGTTCTCCAACCAGTGGTTATAGGTGGTCTTGTATTTTGTGGGGTAGAACTTGAGTTCGTCATTCATTACAGGGGGCAATGCGATGTCAGCAAAGTGCTGCATACGGAGGAACCACTGCATGCAAAGACGGGGCTCAACGGCTGTATCGGCATTACGCTCCGAGTAGCCCACCTTATTGTCGTAATCCTCTACCTTCTCGAGCAGACCTGCAGCCTCGAGGTCCTTGGCGATGAGACGG
>JAFPBB010000078.1 GCA_017390585.1 Tidjanibacter sp.
GGAACTCCCCTCCAATTACTCCCCCTCTAAGTTAGAGGGGGTGCCCGTAGGGCGGGGGCGTGTGTCTCTTGCAATGCAAAATTCAGAATGCAAAATTCAAAATTCAAAATTGTTCTTCTTCGAAGCTTTTTGTAAAAAGCTTCACCAAAAACTTTTAGTGTAGACCTTGCTCTACCCATTTAAGGCCGAGCGCCGAAGGCCCCAATTTTGAATTTTGAATTTTGAATTCTGAATTTTGCATTCCCAGCTACTCCGTGGGGAAGGTGACGGAGTAGATGAGGTGCTCGAGGCCTCGGAGCAGGTCGCGCTGGCCGTGCTTGGGCGAAAAGACGTAGCAGTCGATGCAGACAACGCGGTTGGTGCGGGTGTCGAGGGTGCTCCACGAGAGCATAGGACCTCCCATAAAGTCACCACCCTGGAGGTTCCAGAAGCCCCTCATCTCGGCCCAAAAACGACCGTCAATGCGCTTGTAGCTCACCTCGGGACCGAAATTTGTCACCGTAGCCATATACGAACGACCCGAAGGTCCGGGGATGTTCTTCACGAAGTTGTCGCGCTGCTTGACCAGATTCTCCAGCTCGAAGTCGGACTTGCCGCTATAGGGGTAGGAGTAGATGGCAATGCCCTGGGTGGCTACGGGGTACTCGAAGGAGGTCACCAGCAGGCTGTCGCCACTTGTGCCGCGCGAGGTGTAGCCGCGGGGGAGGTCGATGCTGAAGTCGAACATATCGCGGATTTTGTCGACCATAACGCCCTCCTTGTGTCGCTTGTTCATCTTGAGTGCGCGGTTGCGCTCGGCCACTTCAAAGGTGGTGAGGAGCTCCTCCTTATTCTCTGTGAGGTAGGCAATGGCGACCTCGTTGGAGGGTGCAATGAGAGTGAGGAGCAGCTGACCATCGGCATAGGCGTTCTGCTGTGCGGAGAGTCGCACCTCGGGTTGGGAGGGGTCGACCACCAGACGCAGCACGTTGCGGTGGACCTTGATGAAGCCCTCGAATGCGGTGGGGAGCACCCTCATAAGGTCGAAGCGGGGCTCATATTCGTTGACATACATCACCGGCTCGGCGAAGATCTCACGCAAGGTGTCGCCCACCTCGCTCTCCCATTGGGGCTGTGCTACCACGGCAATGAGTTCATAGGGTGCGCCACCTGCGGCCTGCTGTGCGGTGCCCACGGTGGCGGAGTTGCAGCTGCCCAAGAGGGCTATGGTGGCCACGAGAGTGGCGAGAATGGAGGAGAGGTGTTTCATAGTGATGATGTGTTATTTGGTCTTGTTCGGAGTACAAAGATAGGAAAAACTTCGTACCTTTGTGGCCGTTAAGCCCCAAGAAGAGAAGAAAATGTATTTCAGGTTCCCGAAATTCATCCGCAGGATGATGCCGACAATGTTGTGGAAGGTCGATAGCGACGACTCCGTCTACCTCACCTTCGACGACGGACCCACGCCCAAGATCACCGAGCAGATCCTCGACATCCTCGACAACTATGGTGCCAAGGCTACATTCTTCTGCCTCGGCAACAATGCGGAGCTCTACCCCGAGTTGGTGGAGAGCATCGTCGAGAGGGGCCACGCCATCGGCAACCACTCCTACAACCACACCCGAGGGTGGCTCACCACCACGGATGAGTATATGGCCAGCGCCTATCGTGCGGGTCAGTTTCTCCCCCACACACGTCTCTTCCGTCCTCCCTATGGTCGCATAGCCATCCGCGAGGTGAGGAGGATGAGGAGTCAGGGCTGGCGAGTGGTGATGTGGAACAACATCTCGGAGGACTACGACCACAAGGTTTCGCCCCAGCGCTGCGCCCAGAAGGTGACCCGACACATCCACCCCGGCAACATCATCGTCTTCCACGACTCGGTGAAGGCCTCCAAGAATATGCTCTATGCGCTGCCCAAAGTCCTCGAAGCCATCAAAAAACGTGGGCTCAAATGTGAGATTATAACCTCGGAGTTGTAGGATTTCCAACAAAAAGCACTACCTTTGTCGCCCAGAGCAACACCTCACACACCAAGGTGTGGTGACAACCGAAAATTCAAATCTAACAACAAAATATCTTTTTAATACTATGGCAACAGCTTCTGATATCAAAATCGGTATGTGCATCGATATGGACAACAAGACCTTCCTCGTTGTCGACTTCCAGCACGTAAAACCCGGCAAAGGCCCCGCCTTCATCCGTACCAAACTCAAAAACCTCGAGAATGGCCGCGTACTCGACAAGACCTACTCCTCCGTGAGCGAGCGCATCGAGCCCGTGCGCGTGGAGCGTCGCCCCTATCAGTACACCTACGAGGATGACCTCGGCATCCACCTGATGCATATGGAGACCTTCGAGGAGATCACCATTCCCCGCGACCTCATTGAGAACTCCGACCTTATGGTAGACGGTCAGATCCTGGAGGTTATGTTCCACACCGAGAAGGAGCAGGCCCTCACCGCAGAGCTTCCTCCCATCATCGATATGGAGGTTACCTACACCGAGCCCGGCGTGCGTGGCGATACCGCTTCGACCAACTCGCTCAAGCCCGCAACCGTGAACACCGGCGCCACCGTGAAGGTACCCTTGTTCATCAACACCGGTGACAAGATCCGTGTTGACACTCGCACTCGTGAGTACTACGAGCGCATCAAATAAATAAAAGCGCATCTCGCGGGTGAATTTTTCACCGCACTTCAGATAGCGGGCTCCTCATTTGCGTCAGCAAACTGCGGGCCCGCTACTTCGTTTGGCAAAAAATTCCCTCCGCGATATGCACTTTTTGCTTTTAGTTGGTGCGGGTGCTTTCCGCGTTGCACTGCGATAAGCCGGCTCCTCATTTGCGTAAAGCAAACTGCGGGCCGGCTTTCTTGTGCGCCTTGCAATCCCCTCGCGATGTACACTTTTCCAAAAGCATATCTTATCGGTGCTTTTTAGCAATGGTCTGTCGCAAGCTAATTTTGAATTTTGAATTCTGAATTTTGCATTGCAAAAGACACACGCCC
>JAFPBB010000079.1 GCA_017390585.1 Tidjanibacter sp.
GACCAAAGGCTGTCAGAAATCTATGCCGAAGCATCCGGTAGGCCTGCAGAGGAGTTCCGACTCCTGATGAACGAGAATGCGGGTAAGGGGCGTTGGCTCACTCCCGAGGAGGCACTTACGGCGGGACTCGTGGACCGCATCATTCCCGCCGCACCCATCACCGCCTCGGCCTCGGATGTGGTATCCTCGCTGGGACTTCCTCCTCTGCCCGTGGCCGAGAAGCAAAAGGGGGCGTGGTTGAAGGGGCTGATGGAGAAGATTGGCTTGGGTAGAGGTGTCAAGCCTGCCGAGCCTACCGCAATGGTCGAGCCCTCGGTGGCCGATAAGGTTCCACAGCACACCCCCGCAAAGCCCACAATCCCACCGTCAAGGCTACACACCGCCGAGCCTACACGCACCAAAGAGTGTGAGGACCCTCCATTCAGGGAGAGTGCAGGGGTGGGTACGGCCAACCAAAACGCCTACGAGGCCGATGCACGCTCCTTCCGTGAGGCAGTAACAAGGGTGTAGAAAAGAATCTAATTAAAAAGACGTTCGACGTTGGACGTTCGACAAAACAATTAACAACTTAAAACACAAACAATTATGGCAAAAATTGAAAGTATCAAACAGTATGAGGGTAACACTCTGGACACCATCTTTTTCCGTCCTATGCTCACCGGTAAGAGTGCCGAGCAGTTGGGCATCCGAGTGCTCTACAATGTGCCCGGCACCAGCACACTCCACTTCTGGCGTGGCAACGGCGACGTGCTCCAAAAGTACACCACACGAGGTTGGAATGGCGGCGACCCCTCGGAGAAGTTCCAGAAGAAAATCGACCTCACAAAAGTGAAGGCCGAGATGGCATACGCCGCCGAGGACTACTTCTCGACCGTCTATGAGCTCATCGCTGCACGTCCCGATGTGAACCTCGACGACCTCTCCGGCACCGAGCTCGAAGCAGCCGAAACCGACATCTTCCGCGCTTCGATTGCCGAGAGTATTCGTGCCACTATGTGGTATGGCAATCAGGAGCGTGGCGAGGGTAGCCTGGGTTCGTTCGATGGTCTGTTGAAGAAGATAATGCACGACTTCTCCGACACCGAAGGCTTCCACTTGGAGGGATATTCTAGGAGCGACAAGTCGCCCGAGTGGGCCGAGAGGCTTCTGAAAAACCTTTGGGAGAATGCTCCCTGCGAGTTGCAGGCGCTGCGCTCGGAGGGGCAGCTGGCATACTTCGTAACCACCGATGTCTACAACGCCTACGAGGAGTGCCTTGACAATGTGGCCCTCGAAGCAGCCTATCTGGCCAAGCAGACCGGTAGGGATGGGCTCTACTTCCGCGGTATCCCCGTGATTGACGTACAGCTCAACGGCTACAAAAACATTGTACACGATATGCCCCACTCGTTCGCAATCCTCACCGACCGACGCAACCTCGCATTGGCGGTCAACACCAGCGACTATCCCGGTACGGAGGTGCGTATGTGGTACAATCCCGACGAGATGGAGAACCGTCAGAGGGCAATCTTTATGGCCGGCTGCGACTACTTGTTGCCCGAGCTGATGAGTGTGGGCTTCGGATTGCCGCTGATGACTCCACAGTGGACTCTGGAAGGCGACACCTTCTCCTTCCTTGCCGGTATCTCCGTGGCCGACGACTCGGTGAGGTCGTTGGAAATCTCGGTCTACGACTCGAAGGGTGCTCTGGTGCTCGATAGTGAGCCTATGC
>JAFPBB010000080.1 GCA_017390585.1 Tidjanibacter sp.
ATGGGAACACCGCAGTTGGGAGAGACCTCAGAGCTACTACACCATCTACCACAACGCTTGGACTTTCACACTCACTGAGGCCGACATTGCGGTGGCTGAGTAGCAAAAGCCGAGAGAGTTTATGCCTATTTTCACAAATAAATGTTATATTTGCACTCTGGAAAATACGATTACTAAAACTATAAACTTCAAAATTCAATGGAAAAAGTAAGATGCCTTATTATCGGTGGTGGCCCCGCGGGCTACACTGCCGCAATTTACGCTTCGCGTGCCAACCTCGCCCCCGTTCTCTATGAGGGTTTTGAGCCCGGTGGTCAGCTCACCACCACTACCGACGTGGAGAACTTCCCCGGCTATCCCGAGGGTGTGAATGGTCCCCAGATGATGGAGGACATCCGCCGTCAGGCCCTCCGCTTCGGCGCCGACATCCGCGCAGGTGTTGTGACCAAAGTGGATCTCTCCGAGCGTCCCTTCAAGGTGGTTGTGAACGACAGCGACGAGATTGAGGCCGAGGCCATCATCATCGCCACCGGCGCCACTGCCAAGTATCTCGGTCTGCCCAGCGAGGCCAAGTTCCGCGGTATGGGTGTGAGCGCTTGTGCCACCTGCGACGGCTTCTTCTACCGCCGCAAGGATGTGGCAGTTGTGGGCGCAGGCGACACCGCTTGTGAGGAAGCTACCTATCTGGCTTCCATCTGCAACAAGGTGCATATGATCATCCGCAAGGACTATATGCGCGCATCGAAAGTTATGCAGGCAAGGGTTGAGGCCACTCCCAACATCGAGGTGCACTACCTCTGCAACACCCAGGAGATTCTGGGCGACGAGAATGGCGTAACGGGCGTTAGGCTCATCCACGCCGACGGTCACACCGAGGAGATCAAGATCGACGGTTTCTTCCTCGGCATCGGCCACGCTCCCCAGACCAAACTCTTCACCGGTCAGCTCGAGCTCAACGAGGAGGGCTACATCGTCACTCAGGGTGCTTCGAGCAAGACCTCGGTTGAGGGTGTGTTTGCAGCAGGCGACGTCAAGGATCCCCACTACCGTCAGGGTATCGTGGCTGCGGGCAGCGGTGCTATTGCAGCAATGGACTGCGAGCGCTTCCTCTTGGCACAGAAATAGTGGCAGAGGCCCTATGCAGAATGAAAAACGACTGCCGACCCGCTGTGGGTCGGCAGTCGTTTTTTGTGTCTATGCGTCGAAGTGGGATTAGAACTTGTAGCCTTTGATATATTCGCTATATTTCTCCCAATTAGGGTCGGTACGATATGCATCGAGGCTCTCCTCTGGGACATAGATAGTAAACGACTCGGGATAGTCTTGGAAAATGCCCCACTGGTGGATGGAAGGTGGCGTAGTGGCCTTGCAATAGACCTTTTCGAGGGATTTGGCCCCATCAAAGGCGCCGAGCGATATGCTGGTGATGCCCCTACCCAGCGTTGCCTGCTTGAGGCTGGTGCAGCAGTCAAAGGCAAATTCACCCAACCTCTCCACATTGTCGGGAATGTCAATCTCCTCTATGCTCGTTTCGGCAAGAGCATAGTCGCCGATTACGGTGGTGGACGAGGGCACCTTTATGTAGGTGATGTGGTGGTTGTCTACCCATTTATCAAATTGATCAAGCAGCGAACTCGGAATGGTTGTGAGCGGATAGCCGAAGAAGAGCGCACCGAGTCCCGAGGGGCGGCATACGTTGGCACCCAACACCTGTCCCATTCTGGTGACATCGGTGTACTGGCCGTCGTCTTCGTAGAGTTGTGCGGGTTCGCCATTGTTGGTTTTGTAGAGCAACACATAGTCCGAGCACACCTTGTTGTTCTCGAAGTCGTAGGCCGCAAAGGGGAGGGAGACGGGGGAGGTACTCCAAGGATCCACCGGATCGTCGATGCAATCGGCCATCAAAGCCTCGGGCACACACACCACAAACGAATCATTACCCTCGATTTTGGTAATGGTCGTTATCAGTTTGTTGAGATTCATATAGAGCACCTCGAAGGCCAAGCATCCGTCGAGCACATTGTCATCGAAGGCCTTCACATTCTCGGGCAAATAGAGGCTGATGAGGTTCTCGCATTCGGCAAAGGCTCTTTTGTTGATGGCCGTCAGGGTGCTGGGAAACTTCATATAGGTGAGCGAGTGGCACTTCTCAAAGGCCTTTCCGGGGATGACAGTCACATCGGTGTCAAATACGAGGCGGCCAACGCCATTCTCATAGGTGTTGGACTGCAAGGTGCCGTTGTAGCCGGAGGTCTGAGTGGGCTCGATGGGGAAGCCATATTTGGTGCAATAGAGAATCTCATTGGGAGCACACTCCAGATTCTCCAGAGGGGTTCCGTGGAATGGAGGGGGAATGAGTTGCGAGTAGAGATCTTCGGTGGCGGGGTTGTTGGGATTGTTGGGATCGTTGGGATCGGGAGTCTCCACACCTCCGCAACTCACGCACAGTAGCGCCACAAGGCTCGCACAAAAGGCAATGGGGAATAATTTTTTCATACTTGGGTAAAGGATTGAGTGGTAGTCTGTAACAAATGATTAGCGACAACAAAGGTACTCAAATATTTCGAAGGGCCACATACTCGGGGCCGATTTTTTGCCATTCGACGGGTGAGGTTGAGAAATAATGTGTAACTTTGTAGGGCGACTCGCGCGCGCCCCCGAGTGGGCGCACAGAGGAGAACTACCAAACAAGCAAAAAACCACAAAAAGGAAAATAGCAGATATGAAAATCGCAATCCCCACAAGAGAGGGCCGCGTAGATGACCACTTCGGCCACTGCGACCACTACACCATCTTCACCGTCGAGAACAACACCATCGTGGAGAGCTCCACCCTCCCCTCACCCCAAGGTTGTGGCTGTAAGAGCAACATTGCCACCACTCTGCGCGAAATGGGTGTGGAGGTGATGTTGGCAGGCAATATGGGCGAAGGAGCTCTCAACATCCTCACACGCAACAACATCCGCGTCATCCGAGGTTGCACAGGCGACATCAACATCCTCGTTCAGACCTTCCTCCGAGGCTTCGTGTTCGACTCGGGAGTGGGATGCGACCACCACAATTGCGGCAACCATTAGCAGCCCCACCTCAATGAAATACACTCCCGAGATACTTGGTAGCCTCCACGAGGCTCTCTTCGACATTGTTGAGGAGATCGAGCGCGTGTGTGCCCTGCTCGGGCTCGACTTCTTCGCCATCGGCGGCACCGCCATCGGCGTACACTTCTGGCAGAACATCCTCCCGTGGGACGACGACGTCGACTTCGGTATGCTCCGAGCCGACTACACTCGCTTCGTGCGCGAAGCACCCGCGTTGCTCGGCAGCGACTATGAGTTGCAGGAGTTCTCCACCGAGCCCAACACCCCTTTCTATTGGGCCAAAGTACGCAAGCGCAACACCCTCTTCCTGGAGGAGGGTGTGGAGTGGTTCGACATCTCACACGGCATCTTCGTGGACCTCTTCCCCTTCGACCGCACCCCCAACAACAAGGGTGTGGAGCGCTTCCA
>JAFPBB010000081.1 GCA_017390585.1 Tidjanibacter sp.
GCCTTCGGCGCACGGCCACACACGCCCCCGTCACTGCGTGACACCCCCTCTAACTTAGAGGGGGACTTTTGTGGGTGTGCATATCCCCCAATGCAAAATGCAAAATTAATGAGCCTTCGGCGCATTATCCCATTATGCCCTACTATTACTCCCCCTCTAAGTTAGAGGGGGTGGCCGCAGGCCGGGGGCGTGTGTAAATGGGGTAGACACTGATGAAGAGATACGCAGTATCTCGACAAAAATTTTTGGGCGACTTTTTATAAAAAGTCGCAGAACAACCGCGACGAATGTCGCGCAAAAAGAAAGCGACGGCAGTCGCAAGAAAAGAGTGCCGTCGCAAACTAATTTTGAATTTTGAATTTTGCATTTTGCATTCAATAGGGGTTAGAAGTCGGTGCCGAAGCCCTTGCGGAGGATGCCCTCGTCGTCCTTGATGCTCTCGCGCATCCAGCGGTAGAGTAGGCGGCTCTGCTCCTCGGGACTCAGGCGCCACTCGATGTCGCTGCGGTGGAGGCGCTCCATAAGTCCCTGAATGAGAATCGCCGCGCAGGCCGAGACGTTGAGACTCTCCACAAATCCATACATAGGTATCTTTATGAACTCATCGGCTGCGGCCATAACTTCGGGTGAGATGCCCTGCTTCTCGGTGCCGAAGACGAGGCAGAAGGGGCCGCGGCTGATGTCGAAACACTCCGGGGTGCAGTCGTCGCTGTGGGGGGTGGCGGCCACGATGCGGTAGCCCTCACCCTTGAGTCGACCAATGGCTTCGGCGGTGGTCTCGTAGCGGTGGATGTCCACCCACTTGTCGGTGCCGCGCACGATGTGGAGGTTGGGGCTGAAACCGCACAGGAACTCTATGGCGTGGATGTGTTGCACGCCGAAAGCCTCGCAGTGGCGCACTATGGCGCTGGCGTTTTGGGGGTGGAAGGTGTTCTCCGCGCAGACGGTCATATAGCGTGTGCGGTCGGCCACCACGCGACGCATAGTGGTGTAGCGCTCGGGGAGCATAAACTCGGCGAGGTAGGCTATGCGCTCCTCATACCACTCGCGTGGTTTGTTATCTGTATTTTCCATCGTCGTCGAGCATTTTCAGGTAACTCTCATAGCGGCTCTCGGAGATTTCGCCCGAGACAACAGCCTCGAGCACAGCGCATTGTGGCTCGTGGGTGTGGGTGCAGTTGTAGAACTTACACCCCTTGCTCACCCTCATAATCTCGGGAAAGTAGTGGTAGAGCTCCTCGGGTTTGATGTCGATGAGTCCGAAGCCGCGGATGCCGGGGGTGTCGATGAGTCGGCCTCCGAAGGCGAGAGGGTAGACGTGGGAGAATGTGGTGGTGTGCTTACCTTGGAGGTGGGCCTCCGAGATGGCGCCCGTTTTGGCTGTTGCCGAGGGCTCGATGGCATTGACAAGGGTGGACTTACCCACGCCCGAGTTGCCGGCCAGCAGTGTGGTTTTGTCCCTCAGGAGCTCCACAACCTCCTCGAGGCCCTCGCCCGTGAGTGCCGAGCACTCGATGATGCGGTAGCCTGCCGAGGTGTAGATGTGGCGGAAGGAGTCGAGCAGTTGGGGGTGTTCGCGTGCGGTGTCGATTTTGTTGAGGATGATGACGGCGGGGACCTTGTAGGCCTCGCAGGTCACCAGAAAGCGGTCGACAAATTCGGGTGCTGTGACGGGTGCGGCGATGGTCACCACCACTGCGGCGCAGTCGATGTTGGCGGCGATGATGTGGGACTCTTTGGAGAGGTTGGAGGCGCGACGGATGATGTAGTTGCGGCGCGGCGCGATGGAGACAATGGAGCCCTCTCCCGCCTCCGAAAACTCCACCCCCACGCGGTCACCCACAACTACGGGTGAGGTGGAGCGCACTCCCTTGAGTCGCAGGCGGCCTCGGGTGCGGCAGTCGTATACGGCGCCCTCTATCTCCACCTTATACCAGCTGCCGGTGCTCTCAATAACAAAGCCTTGGTGTGTCATATCTGTTTGTTGTTTTTACTTTTGTCTGTGGTGTTGTCGTTGCCCTCGTGGCGGAAGGAGTCGCTCTCCACGATGGCGTCTTTGAGTTCGATGAGGTAGGGGAACACAAACTCCGACACCCTCTCCACGGGGGGCAGAAGCAGCGACTCCTCAAACTGACTCTCCTCCACAATCCGGAGCGAAGAGTTGACGCTGCGGAATGCTCCGATGAGGAGGTTCAGGGCCAGCGTGTAGAGCACCACCGAGAGGATTGCACCACCGATTTTGTCCACAAAGCCCAGCCCTATGCCGTTGAGTATCAGTGAGGAGACCTTCGAACCAAACCACGACAGCAGGATGGCGGCAGCAAAGAGAATGGCGTAGGCTGCCACACCCTCCACCTCCACGCCAATCCACTCGCCGAGTTGGTCGTTGAACTTGATGGCGAGCCAGATGCCCAAAATCAGACCCACAAGCGAGGTGCCCTGTGAGATGAGCCCCTTGCGGAGTCCGCTGATGAGTGCCCACACGAGAACGAGGGCGAGGATGATGTCGAGAATATTCATAGTTTGGTGTGGTTGGATAAATTTGTCCAAATGTAGTGATTTTTTTAGACAATGGCGCCACACTCTCCACCCTTTTTGGTCTGCGAAGAGAAAATAGGGGCGCGGGCTGCACGTTCCTCACCTTTTTTTGTTACCTTTGTGGTGGTATGTCCGCTTGCGAAGCAAGCCCAAAAAGTAAACACCACACCACCAAACTATGAAACGTTTCGCACTCCGCACTCTCCTGCTTGCCCTGGCAGCCCTCCTGACCATCTCGGCCGCCTCCGCAAGGGAAACCTATACGCTCAACCGCGACTGGAAATTCTTCACCTACTCCGAGAATTTCGCCTCCATAGTGAACCTCCCACACCAGTGGAACTCCGACGCACTCAGTGGCAAACTCGACTACTATCGTGGCACGGGCAACTATCTGCGCTATGTCGACTTCAAGCCTGAGTGGCGCGGCAAACGCATCTTCATCCGCTTTGCGGGTGCAAATCAGGTCACCGATGTGCTCCTCAATGGTCGCTATGTGGGACGACACGAGGGGGGTAGCTCCGCCTTCACCTTTGAGCTCACCGACCTGGTGAACTTCAATGGCCGCGACCTCCTCTGGGTCATCGTCAACAACACCAGCGACAGCGAGGTTATGCCCACAGCCGGCAACGAGGTCTCCTATGGCGGCATCTTCCGCGAGGTGACAATCATCATCGAGGAGCCCACCCACATCGCCATCGACCACTACTCCTCCAACGGCATCTATGTCCACACACGAGAGGTGACCGACAAGGTGGTCTCCGGTGAGGTGGAGATCCGCATTAGCGCACCCACAACGGTGAGCGCCTCGCTCGCGCTCCGTGTGGTGGGACCCGATGGCGAGGAGGTGCTCACCTCCACCCAGAGGGTGCGTACGGCAAAGGGTACGACCGCAACATTCATCCCCTTCGAAATAGAGTCGCCACGACTCTGGAGAGGTCTCGACGACCCCGCCCTCTACACCTTCAGTGCCACCCTCTCCTCCGCAGGAGAGCACAAAGATGAGGTGGGTGTGACCACAGGTTTCCGATACTATGAGGTCACCCCCGAGGGATTCACCCTCAACGGTAGGGCCTATCCTATCCGTGGCGTTCTCCTCAGGCGCGACCGCGCTCTCAGCGGACTCGCCACCACCGAGCGAGAGGTCTATGAGGATGTGCTCTTTGCGCGAGAGATGGGTGCCAACGCCATCCGCGTGGTGGGTGGCTCCCACAGCCAGACCTTCTACCGCATCTGCAATAACCTCGGTATGCTCGTGGTCAACGATCTGCCGCTCACCGGCTCCACAACCCGCAACGGCAAGGGCTTCTTCAACACCGAGGCCTTCCGCAACAACGGCATCGAGCAGCTCCACGAGATGATCTACCAGAACTACAACCACCCCTCCATTGTGGCGTGGAACCTCTTCTCGGAGCTTGAGGTGACGGGTGAGAGCCCCGTGGACTATGTGCGATCGCTCCACTCGCTCGCCAAACGTCTCGACCCCACACGTCTCACCTGCGGATGGAGCAATCAGGATGGCGACATCAACTTCATCACAGACCTCATCGTCTGGAGCCACTCGTTTGGTTGGATGGAGGGACTCCCCAGCGACATCGTCGTGTGGCAGGAGCAACTCCACTCCGTGCCCGAATGGCGCTCTCTCCACTCGGCCGTGAGCTACAAGTGTGGCGGCAACATATTCCACCAGAGCGACCTGCTCGAAAAGCCACTCTTCTCCAGCAATTGGCACCCCGAGAGGTGGCAGACCTACTTCCACGAGACCTACCTCAAGGCCCTCGGTGGCGACACCCTCTTCTGGGGTGTGTGGGTGGATTCGCTCTTCGACTATGCATCCGTCGACACCCACCGTTCGGCAGGAGGAGTGTGTGATATGGGTCTTGTGAGCTTCAATCGTCAGGTCCGCAAGGATGCCTTCTATCTCTACAAGTCGCAGTGGAACGACGGCGACGACTTCCTCCACATTGCCGAGCGCAGGTGGGGACGTAGGGTCGACACCCTCCAGACGGTGAAGATCTACACCAACCTCCCCGAGGTGGAACTCACCGTCAATGGCACCTTCCTCGGCTCGAAGGAGAGCGTGGAGGGTGTGGTCGTGTGGGAGGATGTGGAACTCAACAAGGGGTCCAACACCATTGAGGCCTCCTCGCGCGGCATCACCGATGTGGTCAACATCGAGATTCCCCACAGCTACGCCAACAACCTCTAATCCCTCCCCATTGCGAGGTGGTGTCCGAAAATAAATTGCCCCTCTGTGACAACCACAGAGGGGCAATTGTTGTTTCTATGCCTACGCCTATCGCAGGTGGGCTATTTGAAGAACTTCCACTGGAAGATAATCAGATAGAAGACCGCAATGGTGATGTAGCTGTCGGCAAAGTTGAAGACCGGAGCAAAGAAGAGGTCGCCACCAATCAGAGGAAGCCACTCGGGCCAATGGAAGAGAGGGAAGTAGAGCATATCCACCACCTTGCCATAGAGGAAAGGTGCATAGCCTCCACCCTCGGGGAGCAGCTGGGCCACCGATGTGAAGGTCGACTCCGAGAAGATCAACCCATAGAAGGCGCTGTCGACCATATTGCCAATGGCACCCGCCAAGATGAGCGCAAAGCCAATGACCACACCACCGGGAGCCGAACTCCTACGCAGGTGGCCTACAAACCACACCAAAGCGCCGATGGCCACAACGCGGAAGAGGCTGAGAATGAGCTTGCCATACTCTCCGCCGAGAGCCATACCGAAGGCTGCACCCTCGTTCTCCACGAAGCACCAGCGGAACCAAGTGCCGAGCACATTGTGGGATTCGCCGAGGGTCATCGTGGTCTTAACCGAGATCTTGACCACCTGGTCGATGATTACAAGTCCTATGACTATGGCCCAAATGAGCCAACTTTTTACTTGAGTCCTACTCTTTTCCATTCTTTTTCTCTTGGGTCTGTTTGGGTTGTGTGTGGGGGGGCTATCGGAGTGCGAGTTCGGTCTCGCCAATGAGGTAGCCGTCCATATAGATCTCTGCCTTGTAGAGACCTGCGGTGATGTCGTCGTAGCTGAAGAAGATGCTGATGTCGAGATCCTTGTTGTCGTAGTCCACCTCGCGCTCGGCCGAGTAGCTGAGGATGTCGCCCTCAAACTCCATCAAACACTCTGCGCCACCCGAAAGCACAGCCCCGTCTGGACCGATGATGCGGACGTAGACACTGCGGCTGCCGGGGATGGTGAGCTCATTGGCCGTGAGGGTGAGGTCGGTGCGGAACTTCGAGGCGCGGCTGGCACGGCTCTGCTGGGTGCCGCCCGTGTTGTAGGCACCGAGGGCGATGTTGCGCGCCTTGACGATGGAGCCGAGCTTAATCTTGTTGGCCATCTCCTGTGCCCTCTCCTCGGCAATGTTGGCACGCGAGGTCTCGGAGGCCACCTTCTGGCGGATGGTGACGTTCTCGGTGGCGAGCTTCTTATTGAGGGTGTTGAGCGAGTCGATCTGGTGGACATAGCGCTTCATAATGGTGCGGAGCGTGCCGAGCTCCTTCTCATATTGGCGCAGCTTCTCGCGGTTGATGTTGCGCTCCTTGCGGAGGCGAGCCATCAGCGAGTCGGCCTTGTTGCGCTCCACGGCGATGTGGGCGCGCAGCTCGTTGCTCACCGAGTCGTTGCGGAGGTTGATGTTGTCGATCTCGGTGATGAGTCCGCTGATCTGGTTGTTGAGGGTGTCGCGGTCGGCTCGCCACTCCATCTTGATGTCGCGTGTGATGCGGAAGTGCTGGAAGGTGAGCAGGCCGAGCACGGCAATCAGAGCGATGATGATGATGCGGTAGCCCTTGAGCTTCTTCTCCACATCGGAGGTGAGGCCCTGTGGCTCGTCGTCGTCATACTCCTCGTCGTCGTAGTCGTAGTCTCTCTCCTTGGCGGTCTCTGCCTCGGAGGTGTTTTTCGTGTTGTAGTCGAGCTCGTCGTCGTAGAGCTCTATGTCGTTGTGCTTTCGTGCCATAGTTTTTTTCTCGTGCGTATGCGTGCGTAGAGTGAAATTGGGTGCAAATATAGTGCTTTTTTCCTAAAGACCATCAGGATATCATACCATAGTCGATGGCATCGCCCGTGCGGTAGCGTTCTTTGAGTGCTGCCAGGAGCGAGTTTTCGCTCTTGGAGAGCTTGGGGTCCTCCTCCAAAATGGATGCTGCGAGGGCTCGAGCCTGCTCGAGAATCTGGCCATCGGTGGAGAGCGATGCTATGCGTAGGTCGACAGCCTCACCACTCTGGCGGGTGCCGTTCACGTCGCCTGCACCGCGCAACTTCAGGTCGAGTTCCGAGAGGCGGAATCCGTCGGTGGTCTCCACCATTGCGTTGAGCCTCGCCTCGGCATCGCGGGAGAGCTTGTCGCCACTGACGAGGATGCAGTAGCTCTGGTTGTCGCCACGGCCCACACGTCCGCGCAATTGGTGGAGCTGCGAGAGTCCGAATCGCTCGGCACTCTCGATGACCATAACCGTGGCATTGGGCACATCCACGCCCACCTCTATAACGCTCGTGGCCACAAGGATATTATTCACCCCCTCGGCAAAGAGCCTCATCGACTCCGCCTTCTCTTCGGGGGGCATCTTTCCGTGGAGAACGCCCACCTTATATTCGGGCAGAGGGAAAGCCTCGACGATGTGGTCGAAACCGTCGTAGAGATTCTGGTAGTCCATAGCCTCCGACTCCTTGATGAGCGGGTAGACCACATAGACCTGGCGCCCCTTGGCAATCTCCCCTCGGAGGAAGCCGTTGAGGCGCAGTCGGAGAGCCTCCTTGAGGTGGTAGGTCTTGATGGGCTTGCGGCCTGCGGGCATCTCGTCGATGACCGAGACGTCGAGGTCGCCGTAGAGGGTCATTGCGAGGGTGCGCGGGATGGGGGTGGCGGTCATCACGAGGATGTGGGGAGGCTGGGCATTCTTGGTCCAGAGCTTGGCCCTCTGCTCCACGCCGAAGCGGTGTTGCTCGTCGATGACCACAAGGCCCAGATTGTCGAACTGCACCCGCTCCTCGATGAGTGCGTGGGTGCCGATGAGTATCCATATCTCACCCGAGAGGGTGCGAGCCAGAATGTCGCGTCGCTCGCGCGTCTTGGTGGAGCCGGTGAGCACCGCAATGTGTCCCTCGGCGGAGGTGCCTGCAACCATTCGGGAGATGGAGGCGTAGTGTTGGCGTGCGAGAATCTCCGTGGGTGCCATCATCGAGGATTGGTAGCCGTTGTCGGAGGCGAGCAGCATTGCCATAAGTGCCACGAGGGTCTTGCCACTGCCCACGTCGCCCTGCAGCAGGCGGTTCATCTGGTGGCCCGAGACGAGGTCGGAGCGTATCTCCTTGATGACACGTTTCTGTGCGCCGGTGAGGGTGAAGGGGAGGTGGTTGTCGTAGAAGTCGCGGAACAACTCGCCCACGCGAGGGAAGAAAAAGCCGTTGCGGAGGGTGGTGCGCCCCGCCTTGATGGACAAAATACCGAGCTGCACGCCGAAGAGCTCCTCGAACTTGAGCCTATAGGTGGCTCTGTGGAGAGCCTGTGGCGAGGTGGGAAAGTGGATGTTGCGGAGAGCCTCCTCGCGTGGCATAAGGTCGAGCTGCTCGATGATGCGGCGGGGAAGAGTCTCCGATATGAGCCCCTCGATTTTCTCCCAGAGGTTGCACACAAGTCCGTAGATCACCTTCGACGACACCCCCGCGGCGGTGAGCTTCTCGGTGGTGCCGTAGACACCCTGCATTCCGAGGTTGCCGCGCGAGAGATAGCGCTCCACGCTCTCCACGTCGGGGTGAACGAGGCTCACCCTCGAGCCGAAGAAGGTGGGTTTGCCGAGGACCACATACTCCGTGCCGAGGGAGAGTTGTTCGTCGATCCACTTGGAGCGTTGGAACCACACGAGTTCCATCTGTCCGGTGTTGTCGGCAATGGTGGCGGTGAGTCGTTGCTTGCGTCCCTCACCGAGGAATGCCTTGCCCACGAGGCGTCCGCGGATCTGCACATAGGAGGTGGAGTGTTGCTCCCCTATTTCGCCTATGCGATAGAGCTTTGTGCGGTCGATGTAGCGGTAGGGGTAGTAGTGGAGCAGGTCGCCCACGGTGCGGATTCCCAGCTCCGAGGCGAGTAGTGAGGCGCGCTTGGTGCCCACTCCATTCAAAAATTTTATCTCCATATCGGCTCGCATAAGGCAAAGATAACGCAAACAATCCGTATATTTGCCTCAAATTGGAGGAAATTTATGAACAATTACTGCAAATCCCTCACCAACTATGCCCGAAGGAGCACCCGAGTGGTCACCATCGGACACCAAACCATCGGCGGACTGCAACCCATTGCGGTCCAAACAATGACCAACACTCCCACCCTCGACACCGAAGCCTGCGTGGCCCAGATTGAGGCCGCAGCGCGTGCGGGTGGCAAGATTGTGCGACTCACAACGCGCGACGAGCGTGAGGCCGCAAACCTCGCTCCCATAGCAGAGAGAGTCAGGGAGCACCATCCCGAGGTGGCCCTCGTGGCCGACGTACACTTTGTGCCCGCTGTGGCCGCCGTGGCCGCCACCACCGCCGACAAGGTCCGCATCAACCCCGGCAACTACAACGACCGCGGTGGCAAGTTCGAGGAGCTCATTGAACTCTGTCGCTCCAGTGGAGTGGCCCTCCGCATAGGTGTCAACCACGGCTCACTCTCCAAGCGCATCTTCGACCTCTGGGGCGACACGCCCGAGGGTATGGCCGCCTCGGCTATGGAGTTTCTGGAGCGTTGCAGGCAGCTCGATTTTCACAATGTGGTCGTGTCGCTCAAGTCGAGCAACGTGAGGGTGATGGTCTATGCCTACCGACTCCTCGTGAGGGAGATGAACAAGGCGGCTATGGACTATCCCATCCACCTCGGTGTGACCGAGGCGGGCAACCACCTCGAGGGACGCATAAAGTCGGCTGTGGGCATCGGAGCCCTGCTGGCCGACGGCATTGGCGACACCATCCGCGTATCGCTCACCGAGGCCCCCGAGAACGAAATCCCCGCCGCCGAGGTGCTCGCTGCCCACTTCCAAGCAGCTCCCGAAGCGACCCTCCCCGAGGTGGAGGAGTCGCTCTTCACACCCTATGCCTACACACCTCGTCCCGGGGGGCGCACACCTCTGTTGTGGAGCGAGGTGGAGAGTCCCGAGGAGTGGGATGTTGTGGAGGCTGTGGGGGCACACCCCGTGCAGGAGTGGCGCAGTCATCTGGCACAGCGTAGTGGCGATAGGCCCGTGGTCCTCCGACGTCGCTACACCACCGCCGACAAAAACCGTTTTGCCATTGAGGCCGCTGCCGACTTCGGCGTGATGTTCATCGACTCACTAGCCGACGCACTCCACATCGAAAACCCCCATTTCTCGCAGGCCGAGATAGACGAAATTGCACTCCTCATCCTCCAGGCTGCCCGCGTGCGTATCTCGCGCACCGAGTATATCGCCTGCCCCTCGTGTGGTCGCACGCTCTACGACATCGAGTCGACTCTGGCCGCCATCAAGGAGCGCACCAGCCACCTCGTGGGGCTGAAGATTGGAGTTATGGGGTGCATTGTCAATGGACCTGGTGAGATGGCCGATGCCGACTATGGATATGTGGGTGGGCTTCCCGACCACATCTCGCTCTACCGTGGCAGCACCCTCGTGGAGCGCAATGTGCCGCAGGCGGAGGCCCTCGACCGACTCATCGCGCTCATCAAGGCCGACGGCCGCTGGGTGGAGCCGTAGGGAATTCAAAATTCAAAATTCAAAATGAAGCCTTCGGCGAGCTACCCTAATAATTGCCGAGCAAAGTCTGCACTAAAAGTTTTTGGTGAAGCTTTTTACAAAAAGCTTCGAAGAAAGGCGACGTTAAGTAACAAACTAATTTTGAATTTTGCATTCTGAATTTTGAATTGCCAAAGACACACGCCCCCGCCTTTCAGGCACCCCCTCTAACTTAGAGGGGGAGTAAATTGGAGGGGAGTTCCCACTCTTTAATTAGAGGGGGAGTAAATTGGTGTAGAGCGCCGAAGGCCCCAATTTTGAATTTTGCATTTTGCATTTTGAATTAAGGGCTACGCACC
>JAFPBB010000082.1 GCA_017390585.1 Tidjanibacter sp.
AATTCAAAATTCAAAATGCAAAATTTTGTTGGCCATCGGCGCATTACTCCAATTTTCTACCCCTTTTACTCCCCCTCTAAGTTAGAGGGGGTGCCACTTTGTGGCGGGGGCGTGTGTCTCTTGCAATGCAAAATGCAAAATTCAAAATTGTTTTCTTCTTCGAAGCTTTTTGTAAAAAGCTTCACCAAAAACTTTTAGTGTAGACTTTGCTCTACCCATTTAAGGCCGAGCGCCGAAGGCCTCAATTTTGAATTTTGCATTTTGCATTTTGCATTCTCAAAACCTTCCTCCTGCTCCGCCGCCGCCACTGAAGCCGCCACCAAAGCCTCCACCAAAGCCGCCGCCTCGGCCAAAGCCTCCGCCGCCCATAATGATGGGACCTCCTCCCGAACCAATGTCGTGGCTGTCGTCAACCTCGTTGCGCCACACAACGTGGCCACATTTGTTGCACTTGAAGGCAACCTTATAGACGTTTTGGAAGGAGTTTTTCTCCAACTTGATTCGCTCCGATGTGCGTACCAAAGTACCCTTCTTGCACTTGGGACAGCGGCTATACATTCTTAGCAACACGCAGATGAGGGCGATGAAGAGTGCCACGGTGCCCAAAAATATCGCCAGCCCCACAAGGTCGCTCTCCTCCTCTTGGGCTGCAAGCTCCTCGGGCACAGCTCCCTCGGTGAGAATGGCAGCCAGGGCCTCCACGCCTGCAACCATACCGCCATCGAAATCCTCCTGCTTGAATCGGGGGATCATCAGGCGCTCTATGGTGCGCTTGCAGAGTGCGTCGGTGAGGGTCCCCTCGAGGCCGTAGCCCACCTCAATCTCTATGGCTCCCTGCCCGAGCACCAGCAGGAAGAGGAGTCCGTTGTCGCGCCCGCTTTCGCCTATGCCCCAATGGCGGAAGAGGTCGGTGGCAAACTCGCGGGGCTCGGCAAAGCCGATGGATTCCACTGCTACCACTGCTACCTCCGCGATGCGGCTCTGCTTGAGTCGTAGGAGGGTGGTGTCGATTGTGTATACGGCTGTGGGGGAGAGGATATTGTCGGGATTGCTCACAAAGCGGCGATAGTCCTCCACCTGCACATTGGGCACACTTTTGGGGGTATATTTCTTTGCCATTGTGGGGCAGGAGGTGCCCACGAGGGTTGCAAAGGCGAGAGCCAGCAGGGTCAAAAAGCGTTGCATAATCAAAAAAACTCGTTGTTGTTGAATACAAATATAGGGATTTTTGTATATTTGCGGATAGCCACGCGCGAGAAAATTAACGAAACTATATAAAACTATTTAGCTATGAAGTTGAAAATCAGATTGATTATTATGAACTTCCTGCAGTTTGCAGTCTGGGGTGCCTACCTTACGAGTATGGGTCGCTACCTGGCAGCTGCGGGTATGGCGGAGAACATCGGTTGGTTCTACGCTATGCAGGGTGTTGTTTCCATCTTTATGCCCGCACTTGTGGGCATTGTTGCCGACCGCTGGATTCCCGCACAGAAGGTGTTGAGCCTCTGCCACGGCTTGGCCGGTGCTGCTATGCTCGCAGCGGGTATGTATGGTCTGTCGACTGCAGCCCCCGAGTTCACCACCCTCTTCACCCTCTACTCCATCAGCGTGGCATTCTTTATGCCCACCATCGCCCTCACCAACTCGGTGGCATACACTGCACTGAGCAATGCGGGTCTCGACACCGTCAAACACTTCCCTCCCATCCGCGTATTTGGCACCATCGGCTTCATCTTCGCTATGTTGTTGACCGACGGACTCGGTTTCCAGGCCAATGCCAAACAGTTGATCTTCTCGGGTGCCATAGGCATTGTGTTCTGCCTCTATGCACTCACCCTGCCCAACTGTCCCGTTAATAGGAGTTCGGATAGGAAGTCGCTCGTGCAGACCCTCGGTCTCGACGCCTTCAAGCTCTTCAAGGAGAAGAAGATGGCCATCTTCTTCATCTTCTCGATGCTATTGGGTGTGTCGTTGCAGATTACCAACGGTTTTGCCAATCCTTTCCTCGGCAGCTTCGAGGCTATCGAGGAGTATGCCTCCACCTTTGGTGTGCAGCACTCCAATATGCTCATCTCCCTCTCGCAGGTGAGCGAGACCCTCTGCATCTTGCTGATTCCCTACTGCTTGAAGAGGTTTGGCATCAAGAAGGTGATGCTTATGGCGATGCTCGCTTGGGTGTTCCGCTTTGGTCTGTTTGGCGTGGGTAACCCCGGCGGTGGCGTGTGGATGTTCATCCTCTCGATGATTGTCTATGGCGTGGCATTCGACTTCTTCAACGTGAGCGGTTCGCTCTATGTCGATCAGGAGACCAAGCCTGAGATTCGCTCGAGCGCGCAGGGCCTCTTTATGATGATGACCAACGGCTTTGGTGCCACCATCGGTACTCTCTCGGCTCAGGCCGTTGTGAATGCTTGCGTCAATAGCAAGCCCGCAGGCCTTGCACAGGTGGAGGGTTGGAGCGACGCTTGGCTCATCTTTGCTGCCTACGCTCTGGTGGTGGCAATTCTCTTTGCGCTCATCTTCAAGTATAAACACCAGCCCAATAAGGCATAAGGGGGCGACCTCTTGTGTCGCACGATAGGGCTCGGGCCTGCACTCTGCTTTGGGGCAGTTTGCAGGCCCGAGTTTTTTGTGCCCGAGGTGGGGATGGGTGCCCCCAAAAAGGGCGAAATTTCCTAAACTCGACAAATTGTTTTCCAATTTCAATTTATAATAGGTATCTTTGTAACTTATTTGGTAAGTCAGATTGAAATAAAGATATTATGGATTGGTTGCAGTCACTATTTTTGGGCGAGGGCATTGCACACACGCTGTTGGTGCTGTCGATGGTCATCGCCATTGGTGTGGTGCTTGGCAAGGTGAAGATTGCGGGCGTCTCCATAGGAGTCACCTGGATTCTCTTTGTGGGCATCGCGGCGGGTCACTTCGGAATGAGGGTGGATCACGATATTCTCCACTTTATCAAGGAGTTTGGACTCATCTTGTTTGTCTTCTCCATAGGTTTGCAGGTGGGCCCAGGTTTCTTCTCCTCCTTCAAGAAAGGGGGTCTGCAGATGGTGGGGTGTGCGGTTGCGGTGGTGCTGCTGGGCGCTGCGGCCACCTACATCATCCACCTCGCAACGGGCACTCCGCTCACCACAATGGTGGGTGTGATGTCGGGTGCTGTGACCAACACCCCCGGCCTCGGTGCGGCACAACAAGCCTATGCCGACGCAGTGGGCACGGCCGATGAGACCATCGCTTTGGGCTATGCTGTGGCCTACCCCCTCGGCGTGGTGGGTATGATTCTCTCGCTCATTGCCATCCGTTTCATCACGCGCATCAACTTTGGGCAGGAGAATATGGCTCTCGAGAAGATGAAGGCCGAGAACAACAACGTCACCTGGGTGAGCGTGGAGTTCACCAATGGCGCCCTCGAGGGCTTCAACATTGCCCGCATCAAGGAGCTTGTCAATCGCACCTTCGTCATCTCCCGCATTATGCACCTCGACGGCACCGTCACTATTGCCGACAGCAGCAGCCTCTTGAGGGTGGGCGAGAGGTTGAGGGTGGTGTGCAACCCCGACGATGTGGAGGCTGTGGCAGCATTTCTGGGCAAGAGGGTGGAGTTGTGCAACGAGGAGTGGGACGTTCCCGAGAATAAGACCCACCTCGTCTCGCGCCGCATTGTCATCACCAAACCCGAAATCAACGGCAAGAAGTTCTCGGACCTGAGGCTCCGCACCAAATATGGCATCAACATCACTCGCGTCAACCGAGCCGGCATCGACATCCTCCCCTATCAGGGTATGGAGCTGCAGATGGGCGACCGCGTGATGGTGGTGGGCGACGAGAAGGCCATTGAGAAGGTGGCAGAGTTGTTGGGCAATTCGCTCAAGAAGTTGCGCGAACCACAGTTGCTCACCATCTTCCTCGGCATCGCTCTGGGTGTGCTTTTGGGCTCCATTCCTTTGGTGAACATCCCCCAACCCGTGAAACTCGGCTTGGCGGGCGGTCCTCTCGTGGTGGCACTCCTCATAGGTCGCTTCGGACCCCACCTCCACCTTGTCACCTACACCACTATGAGCGCCAACCTGATGTTGCGCGAGGTGGGCCTTGCGATGTTCCTCGCGGGTGTGGGACTCGGCGCGGGCGACGGTTTCGTGGAGGCCATTGTGGGCGGAGGCTACCGCTGGATTGGATATGGTGTGATCATCACCGTGTTGCCTGTGTTGATTGTGGGCCTCTTTGCCCGCCTGAAGCTCAAGATGAACTACTACACACTGATGGGTCTGCTGGCAGGTAGTATGACCAACCCCCCGTCGCTCGGCTATGCCAATGCCGTCTCGGGTAACGATATGCCTGCGCTGGGCTACGCAACGGTCTACCCTGTGGTGATGTTCCTGCGTGTGCTGGTTGCACAGTTGTTGGTGCTGATGGCAGTGTAGAGAGATTTGCTTGGATGATGTTACACAGTTTTTTAACCAAACTCTTCTCCACGAAGAGGAGAGAACCCGATTGTATGAAATATCTCGTTGTAGGACTTGGAAATATTGGTGCCGAGTATGAGGGCACCCGCCACAATGCCGGATTCGATGTGGCCGACAAACTCGTGGAGGGGGCCGGCGGAACCTTCACCCCCGACCGCTACGCCTCCAAGGCGGAGGTGAGGTGGAAGGGACGCACCCTTGTGGTGATCAAACCTTCGACCTATATGAACCTCAGCGGTAAGGCTGTGAGGTATTGGATGGATAAGGAGAACATCCAGAGGGAGAACCTCATTGTGGTGGTGGACGACATTGCCATCCCCGTGGGCACGCTCCGCATCAGGGCCAAGGGTAGCGACGGAGGCCACAACGGACTGAAGAATATCGACGCTCTGTGTGGTGGCAACAATTATGCGCGCATCCGTATGGGTGTGGGAGGCGACTTCCCCCAGGGCCACCAGGTGGACTTTGTGCTGGGCAAGCTCTCGGCCGAGGAGAGGGTGGAGTTCGATAAGATGGTGGAGGCCGCTGTGGCTGCCATCAAGGACTTTGCGACCATTGGCATCGAGCGCACGATGAACTACCACAACCACAAGAAGAAGGCCAACGGGTGAGGGGGAATTCAAAATTCAAAATTCAAAATTCACAATTGAGGCCTTCGGCGCTCTACCCCAATAGAGGCTGAGAATGGGCTACACTAAAAGTTTTTGGTGAAGCTTTTTACAAAAAGCTTCGAAGAAAAGGAGCGACGTTAAGTCACAAACTAATTTTGAATTTTGCATTCTGAATTTTGAATTACAAAAAGACACACGCCCCCGGCACTTCGTGCCACCCCCTCTAACTTAGAGGG